>JAEUJT010000268.1 GCA_016793525.1 Archangium sp.
TCGGCGCTGGAGCCCGAGCGTACCGAGGCGCGCATCGAGCGCACGCTCCGCATCGCCATGGCCGGGCAGGGGCTGAGCGAGGTGCTCAACTACTCGTTCGTCTCCATGCGCGAGCTCGAGGCGTTCGAGGCCACGGCCCAAGCGATTCAGGTCTCGAACCCGCTCTCCGCCGAGCAGTCGGTGATGCGCACGACGCTGCTCCCCGGCCTGGTGCAGAACGTCGTGAGGGCGGCTCGGCACCAAACCACAGGCGTTCGCCTCTACGAGCTGGCCCGCAGCTACCGGCAGTCACCGAACGGTGGTCGAGAAGGTCGCCCCGTGGCCGAGGAGCGGCTCGAGCTCGCGGGAGCGCTCTGGGGTCTCCGGAGCGGGACCCGCGGGTGGGCCGCGAAGGACGAGCCGGTCGACTTCTACGACGCCAAGGGCGCGGTCGAGGCCGTGTTGCGGGCGCTGCACATCGAAGGCGCTACGTTTGGTCCGCTCGAGTCGCCGTGGTTCCATCCGCGGGCGAGTGCATCCGTTTCGGTCAAAGGAGACACGCTCGGTACGATCGGAGCGCTCCACCCCCGCGTCGTCAAGCGCCTCGACGCACCCGCGGGCGTGCTGATGTTCCAGCTCGACGTGGCGAAGCTGCAGCAGCTGGCGAAGTTGGTGCCGCAGGCCGCGCCGCTCCCGAAGTACCCGGCGGTGCTGCGCGATCTCGCCGTGGTGGTGCCGACCGAGATGCCGAGCGACGCGGTGCGCGAGGTGATTCTCGACGTCGGCAAGCCGCTGGTGACGCGGGTCGAGGTGTTCGACGTCTACGCCGGGCCTCAGGTGGGCGAGGGCAAGAAGAACGTGGCCTTCGCGCTCGCCTACAGCGCGGCCGACCGCACGCTCACCGACGTCGAGGTCGCCGCGGCTCACCAGCGCATCGTCGCCGAAGTGACGCAGCGCCTCGGTGGAGTGCTCCGGACCTGAGTCAAAAAAGCCGAGCAATGTCGCCACGTTGACAGGCTTTCTGGCGGCGCTAGGCTTCACGGTATGACCAAGGCGGACATCATCGAGAGCATTTACGAGAAGGTCGGCTTCTCCAAAAAGGAGTCGGCCGAGCTCGTGGAGTTGGTGTTCGACACGCTGAAAGAGACGCTCGAGCGCGGAGACAAGGTGAAGATCTCCGGGTTCGGCAATTTTCAGCCGCGGTACAAGCGCGCCCGCCCGGGCCGCAACCCGCAGAGCGGTCAACCCATCGAGATCACCGCGCGCCGCGTGGTGAAGTTCGTGCCCAGCCAGGTGCTCAAGGCCGATCTGAACGACGGTTTCGTCGACCCCAACGAGCGCTCGGCCGAAGACGATGACGGGAGCGACGACGGCTCCGACGACGATGATGATGACGAATGAGCCGCTTGGCTTGACGGGCTGAGGTCAGACTGGCAGAAGGCCCGCCGTCGCACGCTGTACGGTTTTCGGGGCGTAGCGCAGCCTGGTAGCGCACTTGCTTGGGGTGCAAGTGGTCGTTGGTTCAAATCCAATCGCCCCGACCATGTGAAGGGCCTGATTCGCAAGGGGAAACCCAAGTGAGTCAGGCCCTTCGTTTTTTTCGGCCCTCTCGTTTGTTCGCGGGTCGCCGCTGACCCGTCGGCAGAAAATGCCGCGCGCACCGAGCTTCGCTACGATTTGGAGAATGCGGACTGTAGCGATGTTTCCTCCAGCGCTCTCCGGCATCGACGGCTCGAAAGCTGGGCGGCTGATCGAGATCATTCAAGAGCTCTCCCTCGCGCGTTCGCTCGAATCGGTGATGGCGATCGTTCGGACGGCGGCACGCCAGCTGACCGGTGCTGACGGAGCCACCTTCGTGCTGCGCGACGGAGGCAACTGCTACTACGCCGACGAAGATGCCATCAGCCCGCTGTGGAAGGGCCGTCGCTTCCCGCTCACGGCGTGCATCAGCGGCTGGGCGATGCTCAACAAGCAGTCCGTCGCGATCGAAGACATCTACCTCGACGCGCGAATCCCCCACGACGCGTACCGGCCGACCTTCG
>JAEUJT010000308.1 GCA_016793525.1 Archangium sp.
ACTGGCTCTCGGCGAGAGGCATCTCCCGCTTCCACCTCGTCGGACACAGCTTCGGAGGCCTGGTGGCGCTGTCGCTGGCCGCCGCGAATCCCTCCTCCGTTTCATCGCTCACGGTAGCGAGCGCTCCGGCGCTGGGGTTGCCGGCGGAGGCGAAGGCGCTGCTGGCCACGAGGGCGCTCGACGTGGCCGCCCGCTGGGCCGCGCGGCTGCCGGTGTCGAAGCGGGTGATGGGCGGGTACCTGCGGTGGATGCGCGGAGGTGGCCCCGTGCCGCCCGAGGCCCTGTCGCTCTACGCCGAGAGCGCCGCCGCCGACGGCTACTTCCCCGGCATGGCCGACGCTCTGCGCAGCATCGCCAGCTACCGCCTGCCGGTCGACGCGCTCCGTGGAGCGCCGTTTCGAACCACCGTGCTCTGGGGCGAACGAGATCCCCTCGTGCCGGTGGTGCAGGGCGAGCAACTGGCCGGCGCGTTGGGGGCGCAGCTGCGCGTGCTGCACGACGTGGGACACTGCGTGCCAGAGGAACGGCCCGACGCGATTCACGACGGGCTGGGTTGAGGCTGGGACTTTCGTCTAGGGTACGCCGCCCACGGAGCGAGCCATGAACGACGCCTTCAAACAGCTGCTGACGTTGGGCCGCGGGTACTTCGAGAAGCGGCAGTACGCCGACGCCGAGACCTACCTGACCCAGGTGGTCGAGCAGAACCAGTCGTTCGCCGACGTCTACAACATGCTCGGGGTGATTTATCACGACCGAGGCCAGTTCGCCCGGGCGCAGCGGGCCTTCGAAGCGGCGCTGCGGCTCAACCCGGCGTACACCGACGCCGCGCTCAACCTGGCCGTCATCTACAACGACATGGGCCGCTACCGCGAAGCGCGCGAGGTGTACCAGGCGGCGCTCACTCGGCAGCGCACCTCTTCCAGCAAGCTCGACCCCTTCGTGCAGGGGAAGATCGCCAACATGTACGCCGACATCGGCGACGTGTTCGCCTCGAGCGGCATGCTCGACGACGCCATGCGCGAGTACCGGCGCGCCATCGAGCTCGGGCCCACGTTTGTCGACATTCGCCTCAAGCTCGCCGACTGCCTGCGCGATCGGGGTGACTTTTCGAGCTCGCTGGCCGAGTTCGACACGCTGCTGGGCATCAACCCCAACTACCTCCCTGGGCGGGTGCACTACGGCATCGCGCTCTACTCCGCGGGCCGAAAAGCCGACGCGGTGGCGGTGTGGGAAGGGGTGTTGGTGCAGCACCCTGGCAACAAGAGTGCCGAGATGTACCTGAACCTCGTGCGAGAGAACGCGCAAGAAACTGGGCAATCCCCTCGGGTTGAGTGAAGATTCACCTTCTGCGAGGGAGCTGAGCCACCGTGAGTCAAGGCGGGTATGCCCTGAAGTTCATTTCTGGCAAGTACCAGGGCGGCGAGTTTCCCCTGAAGCCAGACAAGCCGTTGATCATCGGCCGCTCGAGCGAGCTCGACATGGTCCTCGTCGAGGACATGGTGTCGCGCAAACACGCGAAGATCTCGTGGCAGGGCGACAAGCCCACCATTGAAGATCTCGGCTCGACCAACGGCACGTTCGTCAACGGCGAGAAGATTCAGAAGCCCTTCCGCATCAAGGAAGGCGACCGAATTCTTATCGGCACGTCGATCTTGAAGCTGGTGGTGCAGGGCGCCAACGCGCCTGACCTCTCCGAGTCGCAGATCAAGCAGCAGCTCGAGAACGTGGCCGCGGTGCAGTCGCAGCGCGCGGTGAAGACGGCGATGACCGGCAAGTTGGAGGAAGTGCCGCTCCCCGACTTGCTCCAGCTGTTCCACACCTCGAAGAAGAACGGCGTGCTGGTGGTCAACAACGGCGGGCAAGAGGCGCGCGTCTACCTGCGCCAGGGCCGCGTCTACTACTCGGTCATCAACGACAACCACGAGCTGGGGCCGCAGAAGAGCTTCAACCGCATCGTGTCGTGGGAGGTCGGCGAGTTCGAGCTGCGCCCACCCGACGAGCAAGAGTTCATGGTCGAGATGGACACCTCGACCGAGGGTTTGTTGATGGACGCGCTGCGCCAGCTCGACGAGATGCGGCGCATTCAAACCGATCTCCCCGCGTCTGACGCGACCTTGGCGCTGGCGGTGCCAATGAACGCGCCGATGCGCGATCTGAAGTCCGACGAGCTCGACGTGCTCCAGCTGGTGCTCAATTGGGGCACGTTGAACGGCGTGCTCGATCACTCCGACAAAGACGACGTGACGGTGGCGACCACCCTCGTCGGTCTTATGTCGCGCGACTACGTGCGCGCGTCGTAAAGCGCCATGACATGGCCACAAAACGAGTGAAGGCGATGCGGCTGACCGCGCTGTCGAATTGTGCGGGCTGCGCGGCGAAGTTGGATTCAGGGGTGCTCGCCGAGGTTCTGCAGGGCCTCCGCGGTCCACGCGACCCGCGCGCGCTGGTGGGCTTCGAGACGAGCGACGACGCCGCGGTCTTCCGGCTCTCCCCGACGCAGGCGGTGGTGGAGACGGTCGACTTCTTCCCGCCTGTGGTCGACGACCCGTACGTGTACGGGCAGATCGCCGCCGCCAACGCGATGAGTGACATCTGGGCCATGGGCGCGCAGGCGCTCTTCGCGCTCAACATCGTGGCTTTCCCCGAAGAGCTCCCGCTGAAGGTGCTGAAGACGATTCTCGCCGGAGGGGCCAGCAAGGCGCGCGAGGCGGGCATTCCCATTCTCGGCGGGCACTCGGTGCGCTCACCGGAGCCGAAGTACGGCATGGCGGTCACCGGCGTTGTGCACCCGAAGCGCGTGTTGACCAACGCGGGCGCGAAGCCGGGCGACGTGCTGATTCTGACCAAGCCGCTCGGCACCGGCATCGCCACCACCGCCATCAAGCGGGGCCTGGCCGACAAGGCACTGGTGAAGACGGTGACCGCACAGATGGCGGCGCTCAACAAGCCCGCGGGCGAGGTGTTCGCGAGCCGTCGCTTCACGGTGAACGCCTTGACCGACGTGACCGGCTTCGGGCTGCTGGGGCACGCGCTCGAGCTCGCACGGGGAGCACAGGTCACGGTGGTGCTCGATCTGGAGCGCATTCCGTTGCTCCCTGGAATTCCAGTGCTGGCGGAAACGGGTGTGGTGCCGTCGGGCACGAAGCGAAACCTCGCGTCGGTGCGGAAGTCGGTGGTGTTCCCCGACGGTTTGCCCGAGCCGATTCAGCACGTGTTGGCCGACGCGCAGACCAACGGAGGGCTCCTCGCCGCGGTGCCGGAGCGCCAGGTCGTGCGTGCCCTCCGCGCCTTGGAGGCCGCCGATGTGCCCGCGTGGGTCATCGGCGGGGTGGTGCCTGGTCCAGCCCGAATTCAGGTGGGCTGACCTGGCCGTTCGTGTGACGTCGGCCCTCGGTGGAGGTACATTCCGGCCCGTGCGTTGGGCGTTGGCGATCTCCCTCACGGCGGTGGTGGCGCAGGCGGCCCCGGTCGTGGTCATCGACCCGGGCCACGGCGGCGCGCAAGAAGGTGCCGCCTCACCCAGCGGCGCGCTCGAGAAGAACGTCGCGCTGGCGGTCTCGAAGCGGCTCAAGGGGGTTCTGGAGAAGAACTTCGGCGCCACCGTTCGGCTGACGCGCGACGCCGACGCGTTGGTGCACTTGAGCCAGCGGGTCGAGCTCGCCAACAAGCTCAAGCCCGATGTTTTCATCTCGATTCACTGCAACTCGATGCCGAAGCACCGGCAGCAGCTCGTCAACGAAGGCGTCGAAACGTATTTCCTCTCCGCGTCGGCCTCGGGTGAAGACGCGAAGAAGGTCGCCGCGCGCGAGAACGCCGAAGGCCAGACGCAGACCAAGGGCCCCACCGGCGACACGCTGGCGTTCATTCTGGCCGACCTCCAGCGCTCGGAGACGCACGTCGATTCGTCGCGGCTCGCTTACGCGGTGCACGAGGCGGTGGTGACGCAGACCGGAGCGGCGAACCGCGGGGTGCAACAGGCGCCATTCTTCGTGCTCATGGGGTTGGACGCGCCGGCGGTGCTGGTGGAGATCGGCTTCATCTCCCACCCGACCGAAGGCCCGAAGCTCGTCGACGTGGCCTACCAGGAGCAAGTGGCGGCGGCGATCGCCCAGGGCATCAGCCTTTTCTTGGCGCAGGTCGACGCGCGCGACGTGAAGAAGGGCGCGAAGAAAGAGGCCGCGGCCGCTCCGTGAAGTTGGTACAGCCGCGGCATGCGCGCCCACGGTCGTAAAGAGCTCGAGCTCCGCCCCGTCGTCCTCACGCCCAACGTCAACAAACACGCCGAAGGCTCGTGCCAGGTCGAGTTCGGCGACACAAAGGTGCTGGTGACCTGCTCGGTCGAAGAGAAAGTACCCCCGCACGTGATGGGCACCGCTTCGGGTTGGGTGACCGCGGAGTACGGCATGTTGCCCCGCGCCACGCACGATCGTTCGGGCCGTGAAGCCGCGCGTGGCAAGCAGACCGGCCGCACGTTGGAGATCCAGCGCCTCATCGGCCGCTCGCTGCGCGCCTGCATCGATTTGAAGGGCCTCGGCGTGCGCACGTTGACGCTCGACTGCGACGTGATCCAAGCCGACGGCGGCACCCGCACCGCCAGCATCACCGGCGCGTACGTGGCCATGGTGCTCGCGCTCCGCACGCTGCAGAAGAAGGGCAAGCTGTCGTCGCTGCCCAAGCTCAACCAGGTCGCCGCCGTCTCGGTGGGCGTGGTGAAGGGCGCCGTGCACGTCGACCTCGACTACGTCGAAGATTCCTCCGCCGAGGTCGACCTCAACGTGGTGGCGCTCGACGGAGGCCGCATGGTCGAGGTGCAAGGCACGGCAGAACACGGCGCGTTCGATCGCGCGCAGCTCGACGCCATGCTCGACGCGGGCACCGCTGCCATCGCCCAGCTCATGGAAGCGCAGCGCAAGGTGCTCGGGTGAGCTCGCGCCGGCTCGTCTTCGCGTCGACCAACGCGGGCAAGCTGGCTGAGCTGAGCGCGCTCCTCGGGAGCGAGTGGACAGTGCAGTCGCTGAGCGACTTTCCGCAGATCGGCGAGATCGCGGAGACCGCCGACACGTTCGAAGGCAACGCATTGCTCAAGGCGCGGGCCTGTCTCGCCGCGACGGGCATTCTGTCGGTCGCCGATGACTCGGGGCTGTGCGTCGACGCGCTGGGCGGGGGGCCGGGCGTGCATTCAGCGCGCTACGCCGCCACCGATGCGCTGCGAATCTCCACGTTGCTCAGCGCGCTCCACGGGCTCACGCCTGAGCAGCGAACGGCGCGCTTCGTCTGTGTGTTGTGCGCGGCGTGGCCCGACGGTCGCATCGAATACGCGCGTGGTGAGTGTGAGGGCCGCATCCTCCACCGGCCGCGGGGAGAGGGCGGCTTTGGCTACGACCCCATCTTCCGGCTCCCCGAAGGTCGCTCCATGGCCGAGCTGTCGCGCGAAGAGAAAGCGGCGGTCTCCCACCGCGGCAAGGCTTTCGCCGCGTTGGTGACGAGGCTCACCACTTGAGCCACACTGCGCCCATGCGTCTCGCTTGGGTTGCGCTGCTCGCCGCGTCGTCGTGCGTCTCGATTCACACCGTCGATCTGGGTGGCGGCCGGCAGGCGCTGTCGCCGAGTTGCCAGATTCCCCTCAACCGCGGCGGCCCCGTCCCCGAGGGGTGGAAGGCCATCGGCCGGGTGGAGATCGAGGGCGGCAGCGACTGGACCGACGAGCGCCTCGGAGAGGAGATTCGCCAGCAGGCGTGTGAGCTCGGCGCCGAATACGTCGTGCTGACCGGCACGCCTGACTACTGGGTCGCCGAGCTGTTGGTGAAGCAAGAGCTCTGAGCCCCGCTGTGCTTGTGGGGCGGCGCCTTCGCTTGTAGGTCGCCGTGCATGGAGATCGTCTCGGTACAGCGCGCCCTCACCGGTGGCATCGCAGTGAATTCGAAGGTCGAAGTCCGTGGCTGGGTGCGCACCCGCCGCGACTCGAAGGCCGGCATCTCGTTCGTCAACGTCAGCGACGGCAGCTGCCAAGACCCGATTCAGGTCGTCGCGCCCGCCACGCTCGGCAACTACCAGAGCGAGGTGCTGAAGCTCACCGCCGGCGCCTCGGTCATCGCCCAGGGCACCCTCGTGCAGTCTCAGGGCAAGGGCCAGTCGATGGAGATTCAGGCCGATTCAGTGCAGGTGCTCGGGCTGGTCGACGACCCCGAGACGTACCCGATTCAGCCCAAGCAGCACTCGCTCGAGTTCCTGCGTGAGGTGGCTCACCTCCGCCCGCGCACCAACACCTTCGGCGCGGTCACTCGCGTGCGCCACCACGCCGCCCAGGCGATTCACCGCTTCTTCCACGAAGAGGGGTTCTTCTGGGTCAACACGCCGATCATCACCGCCAGCGACGCGGAAGGAGCGGGGCAGATGTTCCGGG
>JAEUJT010000318.1 GCA_016793525.1 Archangium sp.
CAGGTCGTCGACGAGCCGAAACCCGAAGCCGCCCTCTCTGAACCCGAGCTCGTGCACCATCGGCGTGTCGGTCGAAAGTGGGGGGATGATCGCCGCTGCCGCGCGCGCCAGCTTCGTCGCGTCTGCACCCGTCGGGGCCACGCCCTTCAGGCACGCCAGCAACCCGGCCCGCAGCTCACCCGCCTCGATCAATACCGGCGGTCGCGTCGAGGCCTCACGTGCGCCCAGCTGCACGACCCGAAGCTCGAGCTCGGTGCCTCGGGTGCGGAAGAGGCACAGCTCGAGGCCCAGCTCATCCAGCGCCACCTGGGCCGCTCGCGCGCCGCGCACCGTAAACGCCTCCAGCACCTCAACGAGGCCTGGCACCAACACCGCCTCATTCGTCGTGGAGGGAATCAGCTCGACCCCATCGACCACGATCGACAAGCCTCGCCGCGCGCGGCTCGTTTCATCTGCGTGGAGTCGTATCGACAGCATGGTCGCCCCCGCCCCGACATTCGTTGACACTCTAGAATGTGGTGCGTACTGTCCCGAGCGTACGTGTTGATGCTCTTCAAGTCCACGAGATTACTGGGAAAATCCCATGACTTTTTATGAGGCGGCCCTCCGGGTGCTGGAGGAAGCCGGCGCTCCGTTGCATGCCGGTGAAATTACGAAGCGTTCGCTCGACAAGGGCCTGTTGTCGCATACGGGCAAGCTGCCCGACGTGACCATGCTGTCGCGGCTGGCGGCCATGGCCAAGCGGTCGCGCGATCGCCGCATCATGGTGACCGCGAAAGACACCTTCGCGCTCACCGACTGGATGCTGAACGAAGACGCCGAGGCGCTCGCGTCGACGGGCGTGCCCGAGGTGAACCCCGAAGCAGCGTTGCCGCCGTTGCGCGCGTCGGAGCGTCACCCGGAGCCCCGCGCCGAATACCTGCGCAGCATCGGTCGCCAGGCCGAGCGCAAGCGCCGCGGCGACGACGAGAAGCGCAAGAAGCACCCGCCGGTGGCCGAGGTGGTCTTCGAGGTGCTCAGCGAGTCGACCACCGCGCTGCCTCCGAACGAGCTGCTGGCGCGCCTGCGCACGCGGGAGATGATCGCCGACGACCTGGGCGTGGGTGCGTTGCTCGAGGGCTTGGCCGTCGACAACCAGCGCCGCGTCGACGAAGGCCGCCGGCCGCAGTTCGCCGCCGTGCGCGCCGAGGGTGGCGAGCTTCAGCTGTCGATCGAGACGTCGAACGGTGAAGGCGCCGCATCTCCGCTCGAGCTGCAGGCCGCGTTCTGCACCGCGGCCCGGTTGCCCTTCGAGAACGGCCGCGTGGTGACCCGCGCGTCGCGCCGAGACTCCGCGTCGGCCTCCTCCGAGGCGGTGGTGCTCGCCGCGTCGCCCGAAGATGCCGCGTTGGTCGATACCGCGAAGTCGGCGGTGCGCGACGCCAAGCGTGCCATGGCCCGCCTGCTGCGCCAGACCTTGAACGAGCTCGAGGTGGGCACGTTCGAGAAGGCCTGCGCCAAGCTCCTGCACGCGATGCACTTCCGCGAGCTGAAGGTGGTTCGGCGCGGCCGCGACGGGCTGCTGTACACGACCCGTAAGCGCGACGGGAACCTCGAGCTCCGCTACGCGGTGCGCGTGGTGAAGACGCCCGCCATCGAGCGCCGCCACATTCAGGAGCTGCGCCGCGACGTGACGCAACACGGCGCCAACGTCGGCCTGCTGCTGTCGACCGGCGACGTGCGCGGCGACGCGCGGAGTGAGGCCACCCACGGCGCGCTGACGCTCGTGTGGAGCGGTGACGCTCTGGCCGAGAAGTTCTGCGAAGCCCACGTGGGCGTGTCGGTGACGCAGGTCGAGCTCTACGCCGTCGACGCCGACTTCTTCACCAAGGCCAAGGTTGACGCTGAAGAGGCCGCCAAGCGCCGCGAAGAGCGGCAGCGCGATCGTCCTCCCGCGCCCGCCGCGACAGCTCCGAGCCCCGAGGCGACGCCGCCGATGACCGCGGCTGAATCGGCTGCGCCGGCCGAAGCAAGCTCGGGCAGCTCCGCCGATACGTCGACTGATTCCGACGATGACGGTGACGAGGGAGATGACGAAGCGGTCAGCGCCGACGGCACGCCGGCCCAGACCCCAGGGGCTCCCGGTGAAGGCCGCAAGCGCCGTCGCCGTCGCCGTCGCCGTCGTGGAGGTGGGGCGGGTGGCCCGGGTGGTGGTGGGCCTCGAC
>JAEUJT010000365.1 GCA_016793525.1 Archangium sp.
TCGGCCTTGAGCCGGCGGGTCAGCTCGAGGCCGTCCATCCCCGGGAGCTGGAGATCCATCAAGATCAGCCGCGGCTGGATCCGCTCGAGCAGCTGCAGCGCCTCCTCTGCGTCGTTGGCGGTCTCGACCCGGTAGCCCTCGCCGACGAGCAGCACCCGGGCCAACTTCAGGTTGGTGGGGTTGTCGTCGACGACGAGGATCGGCCCGTCGCTCATGGAGAGGTCCCCATCGGCGCGCGGTGGCCGGTGCTCGGCTTCACGTCGCGGGGGAGCACCGCGGAGAACGTGCTGCCGCGGCCCGGCTCGCTCTTCACCGACACCTGCCCGCCCTGCGCCTCGACGATGCGCTTGGTGAGCGCCAGGCCGAGCCCGGTGCCGGGGTAGCGCTTCGCGGTGCCTTCGTCGAGCTGTTGGAACTCGATGAACAACCGCGCGAGATCGTCGGGCCTGACGCCGATGCCGGTGTCCTCCACGTCGATGCGGAAGGTCTCGCCGTCGGCTGGCGTGATGCGCAGGGCCACCCGACCTTCGGCGGGGGTGAACTTGATGGCGTTGGAGAGGTAGTTGTACAGCACCTGCTTCAGCAGCCGCTGGTCGACGTTCACCGGGCCCAGCGCGGCGTCAACCACCATCGTCAGCTGAATGCGTCGCTCTGCCACCAGTCCGCGGAGGATGTCGCGCACCTCACCCGCCACCGTGCCGAGATCGACCCGCTCCACCCGCAGCTCCATGCGGCCCGACTCCACCTTCGCCAGATCGAGCACGTCGTTGATCAGCTGCAGCAGGTGGCGCGAGCTGGTGAGAATGTCGCCGAGATACTCGTGGTGCACCTCGGCCAGCGGCCCGGTCTTTCCGCTGTGCATGAGCGCGGTGAAGCCGATGATGGCGTTGAGCGGCGTGCGCAGCTCGTGCGACATGTTGGCCAGAAACTCACTCTTGAGCCGGTTGGCCTCCTGCATGCGCCGGTTGCGCTCCTCGAGCTCCTTTCTCCGCTCGGTGACGTCGCGCACCGCCGCCGCCACCAGCTTGCCCTCCGGGGTGTCGATGGGGCTGAGGCTGATCTCCGCCGCGAACTCGGTGCCGTCTTTGCGCACCGCGAACAGGTTCAACCCGGCGCCCATCGGCCGGGTGCTGGGCGCGTTGACGTAGCCGGCTCGTGAGCGGGGGTGATTGGCCCGCAGGCGCACCGGCACCAGCGCTTCGATCGGCCGGCCGACGAGCTCGGCGCGCGCGTACCCAAAGAGCGTCTCGGTCTGGGAGTTGACGAGCACGATCTGCCCGCGGGCGTCGACGATCAGCACCGCGTCAGGCGCGGCTTCGAGGAAGCCGTGGCGCAGCACCTCTTCGGTGCGCATGCGGTTGGCGAGCTCCAGGCGGCTCGCCTCGAGCAGGCGGCTGTTGGCGATGGCGAGCGAGGCGTGGGCCGCCAGATCTTCGAGCAACTCGAGGTCGTCTGGGCCGTACGGCGCACCGGCCCTGGTTCGCCCGAGGCTGATCACCCCCATGACGCGCCCCTGGAGCCGCAGCGGCACGGCCATCAGGCTGCTCAGCCCAGTCTTGGCGATGAACGCGGCATATTTCGCGTCGAGCTTGCTGGCGAACTCCTCGGCGCTGGTGGTCGGGATCAGCAGCGGTTCCCCCGTCTTTGCGACGGTACCGGTGGCCCCCACGCCCACAGGCTGGGGGATCAGCAGCATCACCTCGTTGGCCGCGGCGATGATCTCGGGGTCGGCGTGGTGCACGCAGCCGACGGGGTCGAGCATGGTGCCATCGGCGCTGACCAGGCGCACCGTGCACAGGTCGCCCATGCGCTCGCCGATGCGCCGCGCGACGAGCTCGAACAGCTGTGCGGGCTCGCCGGTCGCGGCAGAGAACTCCTTGGCCACCTCCGACAACATGCGCAGGCGCTCGGTCAGCCGAGTCCGCTCCGCCAGCTCCACGGTGCGGGCGGCCAGCAGGCGTGCGTTTTTGATCGCCAGGCCGGCGTGCGCCGCGACCTCCTGCAGCAGCTTCAGGTCGTGCTCCGTGAAGGCCAGCTGGAGAGGCGTTCGGCTCACCACGATCGCCCCGAACGACGCGTTCCGGGAACGGAGCGGAACGGCCATCAAGCTCCCGAGGTTGAGCCGCTCGATGAACGCGCGGGAGCGGTCGTCGATCGCGGCGGCCAGCTTTCCACCGGAGAGCTCGGTGAGCAGGAGCGGTTCGCCGGTCGCCATCACCCGCCCCGTCACGCCCTCGCCGAGGCGCTGCGGGTTCTCGCTCATGAAGTCGCGGACCAGCGCGCGCACGGCGGCATCGGGGTGGAACAGGGTGCCGCTCTCCTCGATCTGATCCGTTCCGTCTTTGGCGAAGCGCAGGGCGCACAGCCCGTCCATCACCTGGCTGATCCGCTCGGTGACGAGGTCGACGAGGCGGGCGTAGTCGCTGGTGAGGGCGGAGAACTCCTGCGCCAGCTCGGTGAGTACCCGCAGGCGCTCGTCGGCCTTGACGCGGTCGGCCAGCTCCCGCTGCGCGGTGGCGACGAGCCTGGCGTTGAGCACCGCGAGGGCCGCGTGATCGGCCAGCGTCTGAATGGCTCGAATCTCGGCCCGGTCGAAGGGCAGGGTGTTTGCGCCATGGCGAACGATGCTGAAGCCGCCGACCGTCTGCGCACGCGCCCGCAGCGGCACGAACAGCACGTTCTTGATGTCGAGGAGGCCGACCGCGGCCTGATCTTCGGGGCGCGAGAAGCGGCCGCGCAGCTGCTCCGGCGTCACCGCGGGCATCACCGTGGGCTCCCCGGTCTGCATCGAGCGCGCGAGCGGGTTGGGCTGGTCGAGCCGGAGCGGTGAGGTGGTGGCAGCGCTCCGCAGCAGCGCGTGTTTCGCCTCGTCTGGGTCGAAGCTGGCGGCGGGGGTGAGCCACAGCCCATCTTCGGACACGAGCGAGAGGCCACAGAACGCGCCGAGCGACTCGCTGGTGCGGCGCGCGATGATCTCCATCAGCCGATGGGGGTCGGCCGTGGCCTCGGCGTACGACCGCAACGTCTCGCTCAGCACTCGAGCGAGCGGCGCATCACCAGATCCGTCAGTCATGCACGCGGCCCCCTCGACGGCACCAATGGATAACCATGGCGCCAACCCGAGGCCGTGACCACTCTTTCGGCGTATATTTGTTGCGCTGGGGGTGGGTCAGCGGGCTCGGGCTCGCGTGATCGCGTCGCTCACCAAGTCGACGGCTTCTTGCAACAGCTTGGCGTCGTCGTCGGTGAACACCGGCCGGTGGGCGGTGCGCGCGATGATGACCGCGCCGAACGCGCCGGTTGGAGAGCGGAGGGGCGCCCCGATGATGCTCCGAATGCCGAGCGTGTCGATGAACGCGCGCCCGGCGGCGTCGAGCGCCCTCAGCACCGTCTCGTCGGAGAAGCGGGTGACGAGCAGCGGCGCGTCGAGGGCGATGATGCGCCCGGTGAAGCCGTCGCCCACGCGGTGCGGCTGCTTGCGCAGAAAGTCGTGCACCAGCGCGACGGTGATGGGGTCGGGGTTCGACACGAGGACGTCGCGCGCCAGCCACTCCCCGTCGTCGGTGATTCGAAGCGCGCTCGTCCCGTTGAAGTGTGAGCCGAGCCGTTCGAGGGCGCGGTCGAGGAGGCGATCGATGTCGTGAGTGAGCGAGGTGAGGTCTCGACTCAGCGCATCGAGGAGCAGCGCGCGCGCATTGCGTTCCGAGACATTGCCTTCAAAGACCATGGTGTGACCCCCCACCGCGACGTCGTGACCAAGCTGACACAGACGGAGCCCGGCGACACCTCCCGGGCGATGGCCGGTGGCGTCATGCGACGTGGGCAAAACTCGGTGACGGCTGGGTTGGCCATCGGTAGCGTGCCGCGCCCATGGTCACCCCCCTCGATGCGTATCAGAAGCGCCTCGTCGCCTTTCTCTCCGTCGCCACGTTCTTCGAGGGGTACGACTTCTTCGCGCTCTCGCAGATCCTCCCAGAGCTGCTGCGCGATTTGAGCCTCACGCCGAAGGAGGGCGGCATGCTCCTCGCCGTCATCAATTTCGGTACCGTGCTGGCGGCGCTGGTGGTTCGCCAAGCCGACCGGTTTGGGCGGCGCACGATCCTCTCGGTGACCATCATCGGGTACACCGTCTTCTCGCTCTTCACGGCGGCGGCGACCTCGCCCATCGCGTTCGGCGTGTTCCAGCTCGTGGCGCGCACCTTCCTCGTGGGTGAATGGGCGGTGGCCATGATCATCGCCGCAGAGGAGTTCCCCGCCGATCGTCGAGCCACGGTCATCGGCATCATTCAGGCGTCGGCGACGGTAGGCGCGGTGGCGTGTGCGGGGCTGGTGCCGCTGTTGTCCAAGGTGCCAGTGCTCGGGTGGCGCTCGGTGTACGTGGTGGGCGCGATTCCGCTGATCATCGTCGCGATCCTCCGCCGGGGCATGCGCGAGACCCGACGCTTCGCCGAGAAGCAGGCCACCGGCGGCATGGACCGCAACCGGCTCCTCGCCGTGTTGACCGGCCCGTACCGCAACCGAGTGCTGCTGCTCGGGTTGATCTGGGCGCTGACCTACGTCTGCACCCAGAGCGCGATTCTCTTCTGGAAACAGTTCGTGGTGACCGAGCGCGGCTTCACCAACGAGCAAGAGGCCGCCTCCATCTTGATCGGCACGCTCGTGGCGCTTCCGCTCATGTTCTTCGCCGGCAAGGCGCTCGACGTCATGGGCCGCAAGGTCGGTGGGGCGGTGATGTTCTCGGTGACCGCGCTGGGGGTGTTCGGCTCGTACACGCTGCACGGCCAAGTGCCGCTGACCATCGCGCTCGTGTTCGCCGTCTTCGGGACCACCGCGGTGCTGCCGGTGCTCAACGCGTACACCACCGAGCTGTTCCCCACCGAGGTGCGCAGCGATGCGTTCGCGCTCGCCAACAACGTGTTCGGCCGCGTCGGCTTCGTCATCGCGCCGCTGCTGGTCGGGCTCGCGGCCGAGCAGTACGGCTATGGGAACGCCGTCGCGCTGACGGGCATCACCCCGATCGTGGCGCTCGTGCTGATCCTCGCCTTTTTGCCGGAGACCCGCGGCAAAGAGCTCGAGGCCACCAGCGCCGTGGCCTCGCACTGATTTCCTCACTGGAGCACCCATGTCGACCGACGCCTCGCTGAAGCACTTCGAAGCCACCAAGTCGCAGTACCTCGATGATCTGAAGAAGCTGGTTCGAATCCCCTCGGTGTCGTTCACCGGGTTCGACCCCGCCGAGGTGCGCCGCAGCGCGAACGCCACCGCTGAGCTGCTCAAGCTCCGCGGCTTCACCAACGTGCAGCTGCTCGAGGTGCCCGGAGCGCACCCGTACGTGTTCGGCGAGCGGCTCGACGCGCCGG
>JAEUJT010000127.1 GCA_016793525.1 Archangium sp.
CACCACCCCACCCAGATGCGCGGACAGCCGCTTCGCGAAGGTGTGGTGCGTGCGGTACCAGACCGCGCCGCGGCGGCCGTAGGTGAAGGGCCCGTCCCAGGCGAAGCGAATGATGCGAGGGCCTCCCAGCACCGTCAGCTGAAGCCCAACGTCGTCGATGTCTTGACCGTCATCGCGGAGCGCTCCAGCTGCGAGCGCTTGCAACCACGCCACATCGACGTCTTCGTACAAGCAGAGATACCCGCCGTGCGCTTCCATAACTCCGCCCCCCATGCCGTCGTGTGACAGCGCCGCGCGCCCTACCTCACCCCACCCCTTCGGACCTACGACTTTCGCCAACATTTTCGGGCCTGTCCTGACGCAACGCACAAGACGCCGGGTCACCTTGCGCGAGGGCCGCGGCTCCTTACGTTGGGTGCATGCGAATCGACAAATTCACCCTCAAGGCACAAGAGGCGATTCAAGACGGGCAGTCGTTGGCGCGGCGCGCCCACCACCCCAATTAAGAGCCAGAACATCTGCTCAAGGCGCTGCTGGCGCAGCAAGACGGCGTGGTGGTGCCGCTGCTGCAGAAGATCGGCGCTGACCCGCGGCTGTTGACGTCACGCGTCGACGAGCTGTTAGCCAAGTTCTCCACGGTTCAAGGGGGCACGCCGTCGATCGGCAACCGCCTGATGCAGGTGTTGGACAAAGCCGAAGACGAGGCCAAATCGACGAAAGACGACTTCGTCTCCAGTGAACACGTGCTGCTCGCCCTGACCGGCGACAAAGGCAGCGTGGGCGAGGCGCTCAAGGCGTCGGGCGTCACGCGCGATCGCGTGGCCTCGGCGGTGAAGGAGCTGCGCGGGTCTGGCCGGGTCACCAGCCAAGACGCCGAGGGCACGTACCGGGCGTTGGAGAAGTACGGGCGCGACCTCACCGAGATGGCGCGGAGCGGGAAGCTCGACCCGGTGATCGGCCGCGACGAAGAGATCCGCCGCACGATTCAGGTGCTCTCGCGGAGGACCAAAAACAACCCGGTGCTGATCGGAGAGCCCGGCGTGGGCAAGACGGCCATCGCCGAGGGCCTGGCGCGGCGCATCGTCGACGGAGACGTGCCCGAAGGGCTGAAGCGCAAGCGGCTGATCGTGCTCGACCTGGGCGCGATGGTGGCCGGCGCGAAGTTCCGCGGGGAGTTCGAGGAGCGGCTCAAGGCGGTGCTGAAGGAAGTCGCCTCCGCCGAGGGCGAGGTCATTCTCTTCATCGACGAGATGCACACCCTGGTCGGCGCGGGCAAAGCCGAGGGCGCGATGGACGCAGGCAACATGCTCAAGCCGGCCCTGGCGCGCGGCGAGCTGCACTGCATCGGCGCGACCACGCTCGACGAGTACCGCAAGCACATCGAGAAAGACGCGGCCCTCGAGCGCCGGTTCCAGCCGGTGTTCGTCGGCGAGCCATCGGTGCACGACACGGTGTCGATCTTGCGCGGGCTGAAGGAGCGCTACGAGGTGCACCACGGCGTGCGAATTCAAGACTCCGCGCTGGTGGCCGCGGCGACGTTGAGCCACCGCTACATCGCCGACCGGTTCCTGCCCGACAAGGCCATCGACCTGGTCGACGAGGCGGCGTCGCGGCTGCGCATCGAGATCGATTCCATGCCGACCGTCGTCGACGACGTACGGCGCAAGATGATGCAGCTGGAGATCGAGCGCGAAGGGTTGCGCAAAGAATCCGACGCGCACTCCCGCGAGCGACTGGGGACTCTCGAGAAGGAGATCGCCGAGCTCAACGAGCGCTTCACGGCACTGAAGGCGCACTGGGAGGCGGAGAAGGCGGCGATCTCCAACCTCCGGTCGGTGAAGGAGAAGATCGAGCTCGCGCGCACCGATCAGGCAGGAGCCGAGCGGCGCGGTGACCTCAATAAAGCGGCCGAGATCAAGTTCGGCGCCCTCCCCTCGCTCGAGAAGGAGCTGGCGCAGCTCAACGGCCGGCTGGTCGAGCTGCAGAAGCAGCAGAAGTTTCTCAAAGAAGAGGTTGACGCTGAAGACATCGCGTCGGTCGTCGGCAAGTGGACGGGTATTCCCGTCTCGCGGCTGCTCGAGGGCGAGGTGCACAAGCTGGTGAAGATGGAGGAGCGGCTGGGCCTGCGCGTCGTCGGCCAGCGGAGCGCGATCACGGCGGTGTCGAACGCCGTGCGGCGGGCGCGCTCGGGGCTCCAAGACCCGAACCGGCCCATCGGCTCGTTCATCTTCCTCGGGCCCACCGGCGTCGGGAAAACGGAGACCGCCAAGGCGCTCGCGGAGTTCTTGTTCGATTCTGATCAGGCCATCGTCCGCATCGACATGTCTGAGTACATGGAGAAGCACGCCGTCTCGCGGCTGATCGGCGCTCCCCCGGGGTACGTCGGCTACGACGAGGGCGGTCAGCTGACCGAAGCGGTGCGGCGCCGGCCCTACGCGGTGGTGTTGTTCGACGAGATCGAGAAGGCCCACGGCGACGTGTTCAACGTGCTGCTCCAGATCCTCGACGAGGGGCGCCTCACCGACGGCCAGGGGCGTACGGTCGACTTCAAGAACGTGGTGCTGATCATGACGTCGAACATCGGCTCGCAGGCGCTTCAAGACGGGCTCGCTGGCGGCAAGGCGCTCGACGTGAACACCCGCACCGCGGTGATGGACCAGGTGAAGCAGCACTTTCGCCCGGAGTTCCTCAACCGGGTCGACGAGCTGGTGATGTTCGAGCCGCTCCGCCTCGAAGACATCACCCACGTGGTCGACCTGCAGCTGACGCGGCTGCGGGCGCTGCTCGCGGAGAAGCGGCTGACCATGACGTTGACCGACGGCGCGCGAAAGTTCCTCGCCGACGAGGGGTATGATCCCGTCTATGGGGCACGGCCGCTCAAGCGAGCCATTCAGCGACACCTGCAAGACCCGCTGGCGCTCAAGATCCTCGGCGGAGAGTTCGTGCCGGGTGATTCGATCTCCGTCGACCGGGCAGGCGACGGGCTGCGACTGGGCACGACGGCGCGCGCTTAAATTGAGCGGCCTCCGTCAGCTGCGACGACGCGCGTGAAGTTGCCCGAGTAGGTGAACGTGCACCCGATCATGTGATCACCGCAGTTCGGAGGATTCGTCTGGAGATTCTGGGTCCTCGTTGAGACGAGCGTTGCGCTGAGGGTTGTGCCCGTCGCATCGAGGACAGCGTTGAAGGTTTTCGACCACCCGCATTCATCTACCGGGTTCGGGGCGCTGCTCAGGGTCGAGCCACT
>JAEUJT010000448.1 GCA_016793525.1 Archangium sp.
TTCGAGCTGCCCCTCGGCCTCGACCGCGCGGTGAAAGTCGCGCGCAACGTGAAGGTGGTGGATTCGACCGAAGGGCTCATCTCGAAAGACGACAAGTCGACGTACGTGGTCACCATCGACGTGGTGAACCCGTACCGCGCGCCCATCTCGGTGCGCGTCAATGACCAGTGGCCGCTGCCGCCGTCGCGCGAGAGCAAGGTCTCCACCGCGTTGGTGGAATCGAAGCCGGTCGCGATTCAGACCGCGCTCACCGGGAAGCTCGAGTGGCGCCTCACGCTCAAGCCAAATGAAAAGCAGAGCGTCTCGTTCACCTACACCGTCACGAGGCCCCGCGGCTGGAAGCTGATGCAGTCGGAAGAGGTGGTGCCATGATCGGCTTCGTCGCAGTGATGCTCGGTTCGCTCAGCGCGCCCGACGCGGTGGTGGTGTACCCAGACCGCGCCCGCGTCACGCGAAACGTGCCCGTCACCTGCGGCGCCCGCGAGGCGCTCGTGTTCGAGAACATCCCGCCCTCCGCCGTGGTCGACTCGGTGCGTGCCCGGGTGTCGGCAGGCACCGTCGATGGGCTCCGCGTCGACCGGGTCACGCAGCCCAAGCGGTACAGCGCCGAAGCTGAGGCGCTCTCCACGCAGCTCGAGGCGCTCACCGACTCCGGTCGCGCGCTCGACGACGCCATGGCCCAGGCCGACGCGCAGCGGGCGGTGGCAATCAAGCTCCTCTCGGTCGCCGAGGCCGGCGTGTCGCGCGAGCTCGCCGCCGAGAAGCCCGACATCAAGACCTGGCACCAGGCGTTGGAGACGCCGCTCAAAGTCGCCCTCCAAGCGGCGAAGCAGCAGACCGAATTCGCCGCCAAGCGCCGGGCGCTGAACCGCTCCATCGAAGAGACGCGCCGCAAGCTCAACGAGGTGCAGGCCGCCGCCGCTCGCGAGTCCCTTACCGCCGAGGTGCTGGTGAGTTGCCCCCGCGGCACCACCGCCCACGTGTCCCTCTCGTACCTGGTGAGCAACGCGTCGTGGGCCCCGCAGTACGAAGCACGCGCGGCCGAGGGGGCTCAGCGCGTCGATGTCACCACCATCGCCACCGTCACCCAGGCCACCGGCGAGGCGTGGAACGGCGTGGCGCTGACCCTGTCGACGGCCGTGCCCTCAGAGAACGCCACCCCGCCCACAATGCGCAAGCTTGTGGTGGCGACGTACGAGCAACCGGTGGTGAAGAAGGTGCTGACTCGGCGCGACGAGGCCGTGGCGGAGGCCAGCGCGTCGAGCCTCGCGTCGATGTCGTCGGGCGCCGGCGCCAAACAGATGGCGGCGTTGAACCAGGGCCTCTCGGTGCAGCTCGCGGTGCCCGGAGACGCGCGTGTCCCCGGAGATGGAACGCCGGTGCGCCTCGCCGTCGGCACCACCTCGATGCCAGCCCACTTCGCGCTGCGCGCCGCGCCGAAACTGGCCCCCGGCGTCTTCCGCGTCGCCACCGTCACCAACTCCGGAGACTGGCCGTTGCTCGCCGGCACCGTCGACGTGTTTCGCAGCACCGGCCTCGTGGGGCGGCACCCCTTGGAGCGGGTGGCGCAGGGAGCGCCTTTCACCCTCACCTTCGGCTCCGACGAGACGCTGCGGGTGAAGCGGGTGACCCTCGAGGAGGTGGGCAAAGACGCGGGGATTTTCGACTCGAAGCGCCGCTTCACCTACGCCTACCGCTTCGAGGTCGCCAACCACGGCGCGGCGAAGACCGAGGTGGTGCTCGAAGACCAGGTGCCCGTCGTCGAGGTGAACGACATTTCGGTGGCCATCGACCCGAAGACCACCGCGGGCTTTACCGTGAACACGACCTCCGGCGTCGGCGCGTGGACCGTGCCGCTCAAGCCGCAGGAGAAACGCACCCTCGAGCTGCGCTTCACCATCGACGTGCCCACCAGCTACGACACCGGCGGGCTGTGAGTTGGTTTCGACGACAACGCACGAGGTAAGCTCGAGCCATGGCCGGCAGCTTCACCGAGTACCTCGCCGCTGAAGCGCGGAGCGACGTCAAACACGAGTACCTCGACGGCGACGTCTGGGCGATGGCCGGAGGGACGCTCGAGCACGCCCGTCTGGCGAGCGAATTCACCCGGCTCGTGGGCAACGCCCTGCAAGGTCGGCCCTGTCGGGTCTTCAGCTCAGACGCGCGCGTTCGCGTACGCGGGGTCGACCGGGTGACGTACCCCGACCTCTCCATCATCTGCGGGCGCATCGAGACCGACCCCGACGACGCCGACACGTTGCTCAACCCCACCGTGCTGGTCGAGGTGCTTTCTGACGGCACCGAAGCGGCTGACCGCGGAGAGAAGTTCCACCACTACCGGCGCCTCGCGTCGCTCCGAGAGTACGTGCTCGTCTCCCAGAAGCACGCGCTCGTCGAGGTCGCACGCCGAACCGACGATGGCTCGTGGCTCCTGAACGAGTACGGGCCGGGCACGAAAGCGGTGCTCGCGTCACTCGACGTCACCATCGACGTCGACGCGCTGTACCGCGACGCGCTCCGAACACCCGCCGCGAGCTGAGCGCTTACGCCGCCGACAGCGCCTCGACGACTCGCGCCACGTCGTTGGCCGCCACCGAACACAGCGCCACCCGCACCGCGCCCTTGAGCGGCACCGCGAACACGCCGCGCTCCTTCATGCGGCTGCCCAGCGCCTGCGCGTCGCTCGAGAAGACGGTGACGAAGAAGCCGCCCTCGTACCGCGGGTAGGTGAGCCCCTTGGGCCGCGCCAGCGCGTTGAACGCGTCGACCCGAGCCATCAACGTCGCCTTCAGCGCGTCACGTTCGGCGTCGCACGCGCTCCGCAACGCCGGGTCGGTCAGCAGCTTGGTCACCGCCGCCAGGCCTCCGCGGTTGCAGTTCGACCACACGCCGCGGCACGAGTAGCTGAACGCCGCGCTGGTCATCGCGCGCTCGGTCTCGTCGGGCACGCAGGCGATGAGCGCTCCGACGCGCAGGCCGTAGTGGGTGAACGACTTCGAGGCGCTCCAGGCGAACAGCAGGCCCACCTTGCCCAGCAGCGGCGCCAGGTGCTGCATGAAGGCGCGTGGGTCTTTCGCCAGCCCGTAGAGGAAATACGCCATGTCGACGAGCAGGGTGATGGGCCCCTTCTCGGCGTGGCGGAGCAACACCTCGACCACCTGCTTCCACTCCGCGTCGCGCATCGAGTAGCCGGTGGGGTTCTGACAGGGGTCGTTGATGAACAGCAGCACCCGCTTCTGCTTCGCCAGGTGCGCCTCGACCTTCGCCTCGAGCGCCGCGACGTCGAGCCCGCCGTCGGCGCCGAACATGGGGAAGGTGTCCAACGTGCGGTCCTGCTCGTCGCACAGCGTCTGGTACGGGCCCCAGAAGAAGCTCGTGGTGAGCAACGACTGCCCCGGCTCGAGGTAGTTCGCGATGGCGTGCCGGAGCGCGCCGCTGCCGCCCGGGGTCGCCGCCGCCACCGCCGTCGCCTTGAGCGCGGGGGAGCCGCCCAGAACGTCGTCGATGACCGCCTTCAAGAAATCGCCGGTGCCGGCGATGGGCGCGTACGCCGCCCATTCTTCGCGGGGAACCGCCTTCACCGCTTTCACCGCGGTGTCGAGCAGCGACAGCGTTCCGTCGTCATTCATCAGCGTGCCGAGCGTGGCGTTGACCACGGACTCGCCGGCGGCCTTGCGCCGCGTGGCCTCGCCGTTGAGCGCGAAGATGAGGTCGTCAGAAGGCCGGGCCTGGTGCGAAGCGATGAGGTGCCGCATGGCGCCGTGTCTGCCCGAAATGAAGCGCCGATGCCACTCTCGAGGACCGCGCTACTCTTCGTTCAACGCCTTGAAAATGCGCTGGGAGATGGAGCGCCACGGGTCGGTGGGCACGGAGTTGAACCGCATCGAGCACATCGCCGCGAGCTCGACGCTCAGGCTGCTCAGCGCCGACTGCTGCAAGAGCGAGGGCGCGGTGGGGGCGTAGGCCTTCAGGGAGCGCGCAGCCACGGGGCAGCGACGCTGAAAGGCGACCGCATCTCCCTGCGAGACCGACGCGTCGGCTTCGGTCAGCGCCGTCATCATCGCGGTGCGGAGTGGCGATGGCAGGAGCGGAACGGGCTGCACCGGCGCCGACGCCTGGTTGCCAGACTCGGCGCGCACGGCCGCGACGCGCGCCTGAACGGCCTCCGCCGCCGACTGCTGCAGGCCGACACCCAACGCGCGCCCCTTCTTCTCGGTCTCCGTGCTCGAGAAGTCGATGCACCCGCCGATGCCCTTCACCAACACCAGCGCGGCGACGACGCCGGTCACACGCCAACGCCAGGCCCAGAGCTGCGCCGCGAGCGCCTCGTGGCCATGGGCGCCGGTCTCGACGACTCCCGCCGCGCGCAGCGCCTCAGGCGTCGGGCCCGCGTCAGGGTCGGGCGAAGGGGGCCTCTTCGGCTGCGGGCTCGGGTCGACTGGCGGCGGCATGGCGGAGCTCCCTCGCCCCGTGGGGGCGACGCGACAACGCCATCGCAGTGTATTTCGGCTACCATCTGTAGGCACCATGACTCGAGCGTTCGCAGTACTGGCCTTGGCGGCCATGCTGTCGCTGCCCGGTTGTCGCAAGAGCCCTCGCCCCGACATCCCACCGTACCCCGACGC
>JAEUJT010000455.1 GCA_016793525.1 Archangium sp.
ATGTTCGTCGATCTCGCGCCGGTGCCTCCCCGCACGACGTCGGCCGATGCGCTGATCGCCAAGCTGCGCCCGAAGCTGAGCAAGCTGCTCGCGGTGAATGTCTTTCTGCAGTCGGCGCAAGACCTGCGCGTGGGCGGCCGCGGCTCGCGCACGCAGTACCAGTACACACTCCAAGACGCGAACCTCGACGAGCTGCGCGAGTGGGGGCCGAAGGTGCTGGAGAAGTTGCGCACCCTGCCCCAGCTCAAAGACGTCGCGACCGATCAACAGACCGCGGGTCTGCAGCTCAACTTCGTCATCGATCGCGACACCGCCTCGCGGCTGGGCATCTCTCCGCAGCGCATCGACGACACGCTGTACGACGCGTTCGGCCAGCGGCAGGTGGCGACCACGTTTACGCAGCTCAACCAGTACCGGGTGGTGCTGGAGACGACGCCGGAGCTCCAGCAAGGCCCAGAAGGCCTCGACGCGCTGTTCGTACGCACGGCCGCGGGCGGGTTGGTGCCGATGAGCCAGCTGGGGCGCGTGGTGCCAGGGTCGCTGCCGCTGGCCATCAACCACCAGGGGCAATTCCCCGCGCTGACGCTCTCATTCAACCTCGCGCCCAACGTCGCGCTCGGCCAGGCGGTAGAGGCCATTCGCCGCGCGGAGTCGGAGCTCGGTGTGCCCGCGAGCGTGAAGGCCGGCTTCCAGGGCACCGCGCAGGCGTACGCCGATTCGCTGTCGAGCCAGCCGCTGCTGATCTTGATGGCGCTGCTGGTCGTCTACATCGTGCTCGGCGTGCTCTACGAGAGCTACGTACACCCCATCACCATCTTGTCGACGCTGCCGTCGGCAGGTGTTGGCGCGCTGGTGGCGCTGCTGCTCTCCGGTATCGATCTGAGCGTCATCGCGTTGGTGGGGCTCATCTTGTTGGTGGGCATCGTGAAGAAGAACGCGATCATGATGATCGACTTCGCCATCGAGGCGGAGCGCGACGAGGGTCTCGAGCCGCGCGCGGCGATCACCCAGGCCTGCCTCCTACGCTTCCGGCCGATTCTGATGACCACCATGGCGGCGCTGCTCGGGGCCCTGCCGCTCGCGTTTGGCTCGGGCCTCGGCTCGGAGCTGCGCAAACCGCTCGGCGTCGCCATCGTCGGCGGGCTGTTGGTGTCGCAGCTGCTGACCATGTTCACCACGCCCGTCGTGTACCTGGCCCTCGACCGCTTCACTCGGCGGAAGAAGACCGCCCCGCTGGTGCTGGAGCCGGCGCACTGATCGCGAGCAGCTTGTCGATGGTCGACCGGGGTTGGTTGCCGACCAGCTGGCCGAAGGGCTTGCCGTCTCGAAAGGCGATCAACGTCGGCACCGCGCGCACGCCGTAGCGCTGCGCCACCTGCTGGCTCGCATCGACATCGACGCTCAGCACGACCAGGTCCCGGCGATCTCTCGCCACGGCGTCGAGGGTCGGCTGCAACGCCTTGCACGGTGGGCACCAGGTCCCGGTGAACTTCACCAACACCAGGCGCGCCGAGCCGAGGTCAGCGTCGAACGACGCGTCATCGGTGGTGCGGAGTTGGGCGTTGCTCGTCTCGGCGGTCATCATGGGTCGAAGCTCCGGCTGCGGGGTTCGCAGGCGGAGTGCGCCCGGAGTCGACGAGTGTGTCATTCGCGGCGAACGCGGCCCGAAGCTGCTTCCGCGCGCGTTTGAGCCGGCTCCGCACCGCGTCGTGTGACAGCTCGAACTGCGCGGCGATCTCGACGCTGTTGAAGCCCTCGGCCGCGAGGAGGAAGAGCAGCCGATCGGTGCGCGGGAGCGACATCAGCGCCTCGCTCAGGGTCCCGGCGAGCTCCTTGCGTTCGGCGATCACGAGCGGGTCGTCGCAGTCGCACGGCACGTCGTCGTGCGGCTGCTGCGCTCCCGGAGCCGCGCGGTTGAGGCGAGAGCAGGTGCGGGCCACCAGCGCCGACAGCCACGCGAGCGGAGAGCCGTCTCCCCGAATACCGGTCATCGAGGTGCTGGCCGCGAGCAGCGCCTGTTGCACCGCGTCTTCAGCGTCGGCCGGCAAATGGCACTGGCGCCGCGCGACCGCGAGCAACCGGGTGCCGTAGGTGCGGGCCAGGCCGTCGAGCGCGAGCATGTCGCCCGCCTGCATCAGCGCCAGCAGCTGGGCAGCGTGGGGGTCGAGAGGAGCCATCGACTGCAGTGTGTCTGGGCAGGAAAAGTGTGTCACGCCGCGTTCAGCCGGGAGCGCTTCGACGTCACCCCTTCAGCGGGCCACGGAAGCCGCGCGCCGCGAAAGAGGCCTCGGCTCCGGTATGGTAGGCCCTGGCTCTTCGATGGCGTCTTCAGCCCGTTCTCGAGCGAGCGGCCCCATCGGAGGCTGGTGATGAAGCTGACCGCAGGCATGTGCGTCGCGCTCGGGTGTCTCGCGGCCGAGGCAGTTGCGGAGCCAGTCGACGCGGGAGCGCCGGTGCGGGTGATTCTGGTGACGCTCGACGGCGTGCGCCGCGATGAGCTCAAGAACCCGACGATCTTTCAGAAGCTGCTCCGCCGTACCGACGGGCGCGTGGCCGAGCTCGAGGTGTCGACGCCGACGCTCCTCTCGCTCCCCGCGTACCAGAGCATCTTCGTCGGCAAGCTGACCGCGTGTGACTCCAACGAGTGCGCTCCGGTCACCGACGAGACCTTCCCAGAGCGAATCGCCCGCCAACTCCGGCTGCGGCCGGCGCAGGTCGCCGTCTTCGCGAGTTGGCAGCGGCTGAGCCGCGCGGTGGCTCGCGATGGGCGTGGAATTCACGTCGAGGTCGAGCGCGGAGTGGATGACGGCCCAGCACCACCCTGGCGTCACGCGCGCTACGACCAAGCGACGTGGATCAAAGCGTCGCGGTACCTCGCAGAGGCGAAGCCGCGCTTCGCCGCTATGACACCTGGCTCGACGAGCTGCTCACCCGCGAGAAGAACGCGGTGGTCATCATCACGACCGACCATGGGCGCGGCGAAGGCCAAGAATGGACCTCACACGGCCCTCGGTTTGCGGCGGCGAAATCAATTTGGCTCTGGTCGCGCGGCCTGCCGAAGGGAGTCACCCTGCACAACCACCTCACCCTCCGCCCCACCATCGAGGCGCTCTTCGGCCTCTGATCGCGTCGGGCACGCACGAAGCAGCAGGCCCTTCAGCGCTCACGAGCGCACCTCGGGCTGTGCGCTCGGGCGTTCGGGAACCAATGCCTCGAGCCGGGCGACGAGATCTTCGACTGAGAGGCGATCAACCTCAGCGCGCACCGAATCAGTCGCGCCCGACAACCGCGCCACGGTCAGCTGCGCGCCCAGTTCTTCGAGCAATGACTCACCGGCTGCGAGCTCGGCGCGGAGCTGGCTGTCGAGCTCATCGAGCTTCGGGCGAATTCGATCTGGCGCCTGTTCACGTGCGACGCGCAGCTCCTCGAGCCGTTTCCGCTTCGCCAGCAAGTGCGCAACCAGACCATCAACGGCCTTGCGCTCGCGCTCACCCGCGGTGTCGCCGAGCTGGGCACGGACCACACTGACTGCCGCCACCAACCGGTCATCCACAGGGCGCTCGGGCCGCAACAGCTCCGGTGCCAGCAGCGGCCACAACGGCACGAGGACGAGCGCGTTCACGATCGACTCGCCTCGTCTCCGCACGAGCACGCCGCACGACGCGCCGACCAGCGCGTAGAGCGCAACGATGACCACCGCCGGCGTGGCGTCAACCGAATGCATGGAAGCTCCAGATGGAGAGCGAGACGGTCAGGCCCAGCGCCATGGTGGCGATGCGACCGAACATCTCGATGCGCTCGGTGAGCTCTTCAGCGAGCTGGGGGCCCGCCAGCGCGAGCATGAGCCGCTGCGCCTGCATGCCGGTCACGAGGCCAGCGACGACGTAGACGCCGATGATGCCCAACCCACCACCCCACTCGTCGTTCCAGCGCTGCAGCACCAGCACCGCAGGCGCCAACGCCGACGACACGAGCGCTCCGGCGGACAGGGCGGCGACCAGCGTGGCCGACAACCGGCTCCACGGCATGCGCACGCCCAAGACGAGCGAGACCGCGGCGATGGGACCGATGGCGGCGACCAATGCCACGAGCAAGCTGACCGGCGTCATCACCATGGCCCAGGGCACCTCCGCGCGACGAGCCATGGCGATCAACCCGGCGGAGAAGCCCGACGACGTAACGAGCAGCAGCAGGCACTGTTTCATGAGCGGCGCCACCTGCCCCGCTTCGAGGAGCCGCGTCACGACGGCGGCCGGAGAGACCAGCAGCTCGCGCACCAGCGACGGCGGTTGACTGTCGAGGAGAGGCTCCAGCGTCGCCGCGTCCACCTCCGGCTGCCACGCGATGAAGGGCGACAACATCTCCTTCGAGGCGCGCAGCGCAGACACCGGGCGGCGGGCCAGGTCGCCCTCGAGGACAGCGGTGCTCATGACTGCCTCCACAGAACCAGCGGGTGGATCCGCGCCAGAAAGCCCGCTCCCGCGACGAGTGAAAACAGCCACCCCAGGTGCGCCCGCGTGCCTGGCTGGAGCGCGCTGAAGACCCGCGAGACGACGCCCATCACCGCGACGAGGGCGGCGACCGGAATACACAGCGAGCGGCCCACCAATGCCGACGACGCGTCACGCGCTACCAAGGCGAGAAATGCGAGCAGCGGCACCATCAACACCGACACCAGCCCCGCCACCAACAACGCGACAGCCCC
>JAEUJT010000458.1 GCA_016793525.1 Archangium sp.
CTCGACCCGCTCCGGAGGCACCTCGAGCTCCCGCTCCAGCAGCGGCGCCAAGCCCTCGTCCTGCGCCACCACCATCGTTCGCCGCTTCACGTGAGCGCCCTCGTACCACGCCGCGACGTCGTGCTTGACGTCGGCGCGCGACTGGCGCGTCATCTGCTGCGTGACGCTTTCTCCGTCGGACGTGCTGCAGCGGCTTTTGGACTTTCACGCCGAACGGCAGACCCGCATGTTTCGAGTGGCGACCGGCGCTGCACCACGTGCCCGGCGTCAACCGCTCCACGGCGACTTTCCCGAGTGGAGCAACCGCGAGCTCGAGCAGAGCCTGAGCGAAAAGCTGACCAGCGCGTCGCTCGATGCCGACCGCAAGCCGCGCTTCGAAGCCACCCTGCGGGTCGTGCGGAGGCTGTGGGTCGAGTCGCGCATCGCGGGGGCCTTCGACGAAGCCGATGACGTGGCGCACGACACCCAGGTGCGCTCCATCGGTCAGGCCTGGTCGGCGATCGAAGGCTTGCGCGCGGCGCCGCGGGAGACCACCACCGAGGCTCGACGGCTGCTCGAGGCCGACGCCGCCGACGCGTTGTGGAAACACCGCAGCGCCTGGGCCCGGGCGATGGATACCGGCATCTCCTCGCTGGCGGCGCTTGGAGGCGGAGCACCGGAAGCCACGCTCGAGCACCTCCACGGCCGGCCGCTGGGGCCTCGCTGCGACGACGCGGCGCTGCTCCTACGCGAGACCGACGACGCCTACCTCGACCTGCTCGCCTTCGTGCTCAAGCGGGTCGACCCGAAGCTGCGCCCACAGAATGCGTGCCTGGCCGATGTCGCGCACGCGCTCGCCGGGCCCTGGGTGGTCGACGCGTTTCGAAAAGAAGATCTCCGCCACGCGATGACGCGTTGCCTCGAGGCCATGGGCCTACACCCGGCGGCCGACGGGCACATTCGCATTCACGCCGGTGCCTCGACGTCTGACCTCTTCGACGTCTCCGTGCCCGACGACGTGCGCCTGACGCTGCACGAGACAGACGGCTTCGACGGCTACGCGGCGGTCTTCAACGCCTGGGGTACAGCGCAACACCGCGCGCGGGTGTCCGACTCGCTGCACACGACGGAGCGCTTCTTCGGAGACCAGGCCGTTCCCGCCGCGATGGGCCTCGTCTTCGAGGCGCTGCCGCTCGACGAGAAGTTCCTCGCCTGGGCGCTGCGGCTCCCCGCAAGCCGAGCGAGAGAATCAGCGCGGGCCTACGCGTTTCGGCAGCTCGCGCTTCTGCGGCGGGAGGCGGCGATGCTGCTTGCCTCGCGTGCGCTGCTCCGGAGCGGCCCCACGCCGGGGAGCTTCGACGACTTCACCTCGCAGGTGACGAGCGCGCTCCACGTCGCGGTTCCGCGCGGGCACCTGCTGGTCGAGGCTTCGCTGTTCCTCGACGGAGCGCCGCGGCTCGACGCCTGGGCGCTGGCGCACGCGCAGTTCGAGCACGTGCGCGGGCGCTTCAATGAAGACTTCTGGCGAAACCCGGCGGCCGGCGCGTGGCTGGCGACCACCGCGGGGCTCGGTCAGCGCGACGACGCGGTGAAGACGGCTGAGCGCTTGGGCGCGACGCTCCAACTCGCCGGAGTCGCGCGGCACCGAGTCAGCGTCATGGGCGCGTAGGCGCCGTTTGGCTGAAGCATCACCTCCGACTGTCGAAGTCGGGCGCGGGCTGTGTTGTCAGTGTGGGTGCCTCGAGGCCGCGCGTTTGCTCAACTCTGGCTCGATGCCCCGCCACGGGGCACCGCCACGAGGAGCTGAACGCACGAAGGGCCCGCCGACGGAGCGGGCCCGCGAAGACACCGGCGACGCCGGCCCGAGTGGGAGCGCCGGCCGCCGGTCTCTCTTCGTACGGCTTACGACTTCTTCTTGGTGCGCAGCTTCGAGACGATCTTGTCTTTCGTCACGTTGCGCGCCGCCGGCGCCGCGGCCTTCTGGGCCATGGCCTTGCGGTGCTTGAGCGCCCGCAGGAGGTGCATCTCGATGAGCAGCAGCTCGTCGCTGAGCTCTTCGTTGTCGCCCGCCGCCTTCGGAAGTGGCGCTCTGGTATCGACGCGCGCGCCGTAGCGCATGCGAAGCGCCTTCTCTTCGGTCGCCGTCGTGGTCGCCGCGCCTTCACGCGACAACGCCGTCGTGACCTCTTCCGCCGTCACCACCGCAGTGTTTCCTGCCTTGCGCTCCATGTGTGTTTCCCTCGTCTCGTCTGAACCTGAACAACCGGCCATGTACGATGCGGCAAAGCCGCATTCGTTGGGGAGTGTAGCGATCGACGCCGACCCCGCAAATTTTTGGCCTGACACCCGCCAAACCCTCGCGCCCACCCACACGCGTCTACATCGGGGCAGACCGAGGGCAATTTTCCGGTCTGGAAAAGTCGTACCGGCCGGAAATGACTGGGGTTTTTCGGGGGCTGAAAACCGCGGTTCAGCGAGGCTTCGGAGTGCCGCCGTCGGGTTTGGACGGAGCTGGCTTGGGTGCTGGCGCGTCGGGGGCTCCAGGAGCGGCCGGCTCGTCGTCTTCGGGCGCTTCGTCGACGGCGGGCTCGTCAGCGGCCTTCTTCGAGGGTGCTGCACGCGACAGCGCGATGCCCGCGTCGGTGCGCTCGAAGCCGAAGCGCTCGAGGGCCGCGGCGATGCCTTGCGGCTTGTCTTCGTCGGGCAAAAATTCAGCGGGCGCGGCGATGGCGGGCTCCACGCCGATGTTGGCCATCGACGCATCGAGCACGAGGCGAAGCTCGGCCACTTCTTCTTTCGACGTCACCACCAGGCGGCCGTCGAGGCGCGCCTTGAGCACCACCGACGTCTTGGCGTCGACGAACACTTCGCCCTGGAGCGTGCGCGGCTGGCGCACCTCGTAGAAGGCCTGACGGCGGCGCGTGGTGTCGTCGACGCCGTTGCGGGGCACCGCGATGGAGGGCAGCGCCGGCGCCGAGCTCTCCAGCGGGGGCCCGAGGGTGACTGCGTATTTCCACGCGGTGCGGCCCTCGACGGTGCTCGTGCCTTGGGCGGTGAGCTTGAGCCTGCCCCGAAAGAGCTCGTCGAAGTCGCCGATGCCGCCGAACGACTCGTCGCGCATGCGCTCGGCCATGCCCCGGTCGCGCAGCCGCTGACGGAACTTCGCCGCCCCCGCCGCGCCGTACGTGGCCCGCGCGAAGACGTTGCCGGCGACGCGAATGACCTCCAAGCCCTGCTCGTTGGAGTTCGACAGCTTGGCGTGAAAGTTCCCGCTCACGCCTCCGGTGCCGGCCTGAAGCTCGCGCGTCTCCTGCAGCCGCAGCCCGTGCACCGGGGCGTCGGGAGCAGACCATTCCCAAGAGATGGACGCGACGTAGGTGTGCGGGCCGATGCGCTCGGTCACCTCACCCGCGCGCATGCCCAAGACCCGGCGGGCCACGCGAGGCACGTCGGCGACGTCTTCGGGGCGGAGCACCTCGGCGGCCGCGGCGACCGCCTGGGGCGGGTCTTCAGGCGAAAAGATGCGTTGCTTCGCGGCCTTGTCGACCGGGTCGCGGCAGGCGACGCACGGCAGCACACTGGCGCACAGCAACAGCACACTGAAGATCCGGCCACTCACAAGGGCGGGGGATGTAGCACCGGAGCCCCTCAGGCACGCGCGGGCAAATCGCGTCATACTCGCGATTGTTGTGGACTCGAGATGCGTTCTGGTGTTGCCGACTCTTGCCCTCCTCGGGTGCGGGCGCACGGGCATGCCCTGCGACTCGGTCACCTGCCCCGAGCTGAACGAGCTGCTCCCCGCAGATCCCGGTCCCGTCATGGCCCTCCCCGCCGCGCCCGACGTGGTGTGGGTGGTCGATCGCTCGGCGTCGATGGCGCAGGCCATCGAGCCCCAATCGCAGTGCCCCGAGAACTGCGGCATCAACGGCCGCGGCTGCCCGCTCACCTGCGCCACGCGTTGGGCCTCGGTGCGCCGCGCGCTCGAGGGGGTGCTGAACGAAACGGCCTCCACCGCTCGCCACGCGATGCTCATCTTCCCCAGCGACGGCCAGTGTTCGAGCACGCCGCGCTTCAACGTCGCGCCCGCCGACGTCGATGACGAGACCACCCGCCTCCAACGGGTGGACGACGCCAAGCGCCAGCTCACGCTGAAGGGCCCCTTCGGCGGCTCGCCCCAAGCGGAGGCTCTTGGTTTCATCGCCGGCGTCGAGGCGCTGCGCGGCGAGGAGCGCGAGCACCTGGTGGTGTTGGTGACCGATGGCCTGCCCAACTGCAACGAGCGCAACCCCAACACCTGCGCCGTTCCCGAGGCCTGCCGGTGCACGAGCCTCACCTGCGGAGGCTCGACCTGCGCCACCGGCTGCCTCGACGACGCGGCGACCATGGCGGCGATGACGGCGCTCCGCGCCTCGGGGCAGCAGCTCGTCATGCTCGGCGTGGGCGGCGACCTGGCCGCCTCGGAGACCCAGCTCGTCTTCACCCGCCTCGCCATCACCGGCGGCGCGCGAAGGGCCTGCACCACCGACAGCGCCTGTGGGCCAAACGGCCGCTGCGTCGTGGCGGAGCGACTCTGCGCCTCGCCCACCTGGTGGCTGAAGACCGCGGCCGATGCCGACGTCATCGCGCAGCACTTCACGGCGCGCATCGCGGAGTCGTCGCGCTGCCGCTACGTGCTGCAGCCGCACCCCTCGGTGACGAGCGCGACGCGCCCCCTGCTGAACGTCTTCATCGACGGCGCGCCGTACCGACTCGGCAACGGGTGGGCGTACGAAAGCGAGGCGGTGATTCGGCTCACGGGTCGGCTGTGCGCCTCGGCCCTCGCCGGCGCCGACGTGACGGTCTCGTTGCCCTGAGAAAGTCGGTGAGTCGCGGGGGGTTTGCAGCTACGCACCCGCCCCTTTCTTTCGAGGCCCCGACGACATGGTGATTGGCGACAGGTTGCCCTGGCGGGCGGTGGTGATGCTGCAGTGGCGGTGGCTGCTCGCCATCTTCACCGTGGCGCTCGGCGCGCGCTTCTGGGTGTACGAGGGTGGCCGCGTGCCCTTCACGCCGATGCCGTTTCAGATCGCCGGCGTCGCCATCTCCATCTTCCTCGCGTTTCGCAACAACAGCTCGTACGACCGCTGGTGGGAAGGCCGCAAGTTGTGGGGCGGTTTGGTCAACTCGTCGCGCACGTTCGCGCGGCAGGTGCTGACCTTCATCGATGGCTCGACGGCGGAGGCGAAGGCGCTCCAGCGCGAGCTGGTTCTGCGCGAGGTGGCGTTCCTCAACGCGCTCCGCCACCAGCTCCGCGGCGAGCCCGCGACGACCGACCTTGCCGGGCTGGTGCCAGACGTCGAGCTCGCGGCGCTGGCGCAGCAGAAGAACGTGGCCGCGTTTCTGGTGCACACGAATGGCGTCAAGCTGGCCGAGGCGGTGAAGCAGGGCTGGCTGTCGGAGCAGCGCTTCATGTGGCTCGACTCGACGCTGGCGGAGCTGATCAACCACCAGGGCGGTTGTGAGCGCATCAAGAGCACGCCGGTGCCGACCGCGTACCGCTTCTTCAGCCACGTCTTCACCCGCACCTTCGTGGTCGTGCTGCCGCTGGGGTTGGTGGAGCAGCTGGGCGTCTTCACCATCGGCACGGTGATGGTGCTGGGCTTCGTCTTCTTGGTGCTCGAGACCATCGGCAAGCTCCTGGAAGACCCATTTTCGCTGGGCCCCAACGGGCTGGCGCTGAGCACCATCTGCCGCACCATCGAGATCAACGTCAGGCAGCAGCTGGGCGACACCGAGCTTCCGCCGGCGGCCGTCGCCGAGCACCGCGGCCCCATCGACGTGTTGATGTAACTGCCAGCCCCAGGAGCGATGACGCATGCCTTCTCGTACCGCCGACATGGACGTGACCGACCGCCTCCGCCGGGTGGCGTGGAACACCGCGGTTCGCAAGACCGAACGCGGGGTGCCGCTGCTCCCGGTGGAGTTCGCTGTCGAGCAGGGCCGCGCGGTGCAGCTGGTCGACGTGCGCGACGAGGCTGAGCTCTTCGGCCCGCTGGGGCACATTCCCGGCACGGCGTGGGTACCGCTGGCCGAGGTCGAGCGCATCACCCGCGACGTCGACCACTCGACGCTCGTGCTGGTGGTGTGCAACGACGGAGACCGCTCGCTCGAGGCGGTGCTGCGGCTGATGGCGGCGGGCATGGAGTGGGTGGCCGCGCTCGCTGGCGGCCTGCGCGCGTGGAAAGACCGCGGCTACGCCACCACCACCAACCGCGACGTGCTCGAGCGCCGCACCATCGACGCGCCGGTGGTGCCGGTGCTCAGCGGAGAGCAGCAGCCGCTCACGCTCGACGACATTCGCGCGCACATCGGTGACCCGCGCAGCGTTCGCTGGGTCAAGATGGCCGCGATGATGTTGCACGGCAAGACGTCGTGCATCGACGGCCGCGACGACAACGGCGTGGTGGGCACCCCTGGCGGGGACGCGGGCGAGTTCGTGCTGGCGCTCTCCACCATCGAGGCGATGACCGGCCAGGTGCTCTCCGACGAGACCGTGGCGCAGCTCCTGGTGCGTTACGTCGACGCGTTCGGCCACTTCTACCTGCACACCGACATCACCGCGCTGAACCTGTTTATCGCCTCGCTCCGCGCCGACCCGCGCATCGACGAGAGCTGGCTGCCGGCCCGCACCGCCCCAGCGCAGGCCTGGAGGCAGTTCACGGCCGCGCCGCCGCAGCAGGTTCGACCGTTCTTGTTGGAGCACCTGGTGGCCCCCGATGCCATCGGGTGCGGGCACCTGAAGTTCATGCTGACGCGGAGCGCAGACTACGGCGTGCGCTCCGAGCTGGTGCGCGCCTTCTTCCGCGCCTTTTTCACCATGCGGTGGGAGGGCCTCACCCAGCTCGAGTACGTGCCTCTCGGCGGCCGGCACCGCGAAGGCGCGGTGTGCGTGGTGCACCTCGACGAAGAGGTCGAGCCGTTCACCCGAATTCCCCTCGTGTCGCCCACGGTGAACGGGGTGCAGATGTTCGTCAACCACCCCGACGTCACCCGCTACCAGCGCAGGCTCGTGTCGCGCTTCGTGTGCCTGCACTCTGGCGTGGGGCCGCGGCCGGCCGATACCGACGTGTATTTCGGAGAGCTCTCCGCCACCGCGCGGCGCCAAGCGGGGCATACCGTCGGAGCGCTGGCCGCTGGGCTCCCCGTGTTTCAGGTGCGCTTCGACATCAACGGCGAATTCACGGTGACGTAGGTCGGGCGCTCCGGAGCAGCAACGCGGGCTCGGGCGGCGCCGCCGCGGGTCCTGTCACCTGCGCGGGAGCCTTCCCACCTCCGGTGGGCCCCTCCCACTCCGGCGCCACCCGCTGTGGTGTCACCGATGCCGCACGGACTCCGCGCGACGACCGCACATCGCGCTGCACGCTCGTCTCGTCGGAACACACGGCCCCCGCGCTGCGACAGCGCCGCAAGCGATTCGCCTCGCGTCAGAAAAGACCCCGCGTCGAACGCCGCGGCTCCACTGCCGCTCACACGCGACGGGCGCCTTCATCTCGCGCGGCCCGGAGGGTGCTCGCGGAACCAGTCGGCGATGTCGCGCATGCTCGGCTCGAAGACGCTCGGCGAGAAGTTCAAGATGCCCGCGCGGCGGTCGCTCCGGTTCTCGAAGTCGTGCGTTGTGCCTCCGGGCACCAG
>JAEUJT010000052.1 GCA_016793525.1 Archangium sp.
AGGTGAGCCGCCGCTGTCGCTCAGCACCGGAGACCTCACCGGCGACGGGCACGTCGACGTGCTGGTGTCGTTTACGACGCTCGGGGCCGGGCGGGTGTCGACGGTCGCGCTGTTTTCGGGCGACGGCTCCGGCCGGTTCAACATGCCGGTCGAGGTCGCGCCGCGCGGCACCATCTTCTTTGACTCGCTGGTCGCCGACCTCGATCTCGACGGGCGCCAAGACTTCATCACCATTCGCTCGCTCACCGGCTACGGCAACTACAAGGTGGTGCAGTACCTCCACCGGAGCGACGGCACCTTCGAGGCCGTGCCGTTGGCCCAGCCAGACGCCTTCACCGGCCCGACCATGCGCGCCCTTCAGCTGCGAGACCTGAACGACGACGGCCACCTCGACCTGACGGTGCTCACCGGGTACGCCTGGAGCGTTCAGTTCGGCGCCGCGGCCGGGTTGACCGGGCCGACGGCGTCGTACCAGTCACTCCGGTCTGGCTCGTCGGGCGTGGCTTTCTTCGACGCCGACGCAGATGGAGTCGACGACGCGGTGCTGGTGCGCTCCAACCCGCTCGGCGTCGAGCTGCTGCTGGCGCAGTGACGAGGGGCTACTTCTTCAGGCGCTGAATGTTGTTGCGCGCCACGTTGGCTTCGCTGCCTTCGGGCATCACGTCGAGGTACTTCTCGTACGCCTCGATGGCCTTGTCGTTTTTCTTCTGCGCCCGGTACGCCTCGGCGAGGCCCATGATGGCCGGCCCGTAGCGCCCGTTGAGCCGCAGCGCCTGCTCGAAGCTCGCCTGCGCCGCCAGCGCGTTGCCCATGTCGAGCAGGGCCAACCCGCGGCCCACCATCGGCTCCACCCGGTCGGGGCGCAGGTCAGCGGCACGGCCGAACATGCTCATCGCCTGCTCGGGCTTCTCGGCGCTGAGCAGGCTCTCGCCCTTCGCCAACATGCCGTCGAAGTCGAGCTTCGGCTCTGCTTTGGGCTTCGGTGGCGCCGCAACCCCGGCATCGACCGGCTCCGCGACGGCCACCACCGCAGGAGGCCCCGCGTCCACGGCTTGGGCAGCGGCTTCTGCATCGGCCTTCGCCTTCGCCTCTGCGTCAGCCTTGGCCTTCGCTTCGGCCTCGGCGCGCTTGGTCTCTTCTTCTTTTTTCAGGCGAAGCTGCTCTGCGGCGGCGTGCTCGTCGGCCAGGCGCTGCTGCTCGGGCATGTACACCAGCGCGTACCAACCGGCCGCACCACCCACCGCCAGACCCAGCACCACCAGAATGCCCCAGCCCCAGTTCGAGCGCTGCACCGCGCGGGTGAGCTCGTCTTCGTCGGGGGGCGTCATCGACGACGGCCTCCGCTGCGCGTTGCGTACGTCGCTCGGCACGATGCGCGAGGGTCGGCTGGCCTTGCTGCTGGTCGCGCTTCGGGTGGAGGCCATCTCCGCGGTGGGGAGATCGTCAAACGACAGCTCGGGCGCCGGCGAAGGGGCGCGCGCGGCCGGCACGTCAGGCGGCGGCACCGAGGGCGGAGGGGGCGCCGGCGGGTGCTGCTGCATCAGCTGACTGAACTGGGGCCCCTTCCAGGTCTCGCTCGCGGCGGGCGGCGGGGGTGGCGCCATCGGCGGCGGAGCGGTGGCCGAGCGAATCGCCTCGTACGCACGCGCCTTGGCGGCCTCGTCAACCACTTGGAAGAAGCTGGCCAGCTCGGGAATGTTGCCGAGCCGCTTCCACGTGTCTCCGGTGAGAGAGATTTCGTCGTCGCGACCGATTTTGCCCTCGACGATCCACTTCTGCAGGGTGGTGAGCTCGCGGCACGAGAAGGTGTTGCCCGTGGCCGGCTGCCGCACCTTCCACTCGCGGGTGGGCGACGGAGGAGGAAGCTCGGTGGCCTCGCGCCGCTTCACGCGGAACACGTGGTTGCACTGCACGCACTTCACGGTCAGCCCGTCATCGGGAATGCGCGCTTCGTCGAAGTCGTATTCCGCCTGACACCGCGGGCACCGCACGTCCATATGCCTGAACGTAGATCAGCCCCACCGCGGCGGCAGGTTTTGTGACGGTCGAAAAATTGCCCCGCCCCCGCCCGTCCCTACACTCCGCCCTACTTCAGCTTTCTACAGGGGTGTCACACCATGTCGGCCAAGCGGTCGAAGGAACGGTCGTTGCTGTCCCGTCAGGAGATTTCGGCTCGCCGAAAGCAACTGACGACCAAGAAGATGGCCTCGCCCGGAGCACCCAAGCGCGCCATCGCCGGCATCGGTGTGTTGGCCGTGTCGGTGCTCTCATTCCTGTCGGTGGCCACCTTCGACGCGCACGATCGCATCGGCCCCGGCTTTCGCAACGCGGTGGGCCCGGTCGGCCACGCCATTGCCGAGGCGCTCCGCGGGCTGTTCGGGGTGTGCGCCTACGCGCTGACCCTGCTCGGCTTCTACGGCGCGGGCATGATGTTCCTCGGCGACACCCAGAAGAAGCGCTGGAGCCAGGTGGTGGCCTTCGCGCTGCTGCTCCTCTCGTGCACCGTGCTGGCGCAGCTCATCTTCAAAGAAGATGCGTCGTGGGCCCACGCGCCCGGAGGGTGGATCGGCCACCACCTGAGCAACGTGCTGACCGGCCTCTTCTCCATGGTCGGCACGGTGGTGCTGGTGAGCGCCGTGGCCGCGGTGGCCTTCATCGTCGGCACCGAGTTCGCCTTCTTGCGGCTGTGCAGCTGGCTGTGGGACCGCGCGGTGGTGCTGGCCGAGAAGGCCAAGGTCTGGGGCCTGGCGTTCCTCGAAGCGCAGCAGGAGCGGCTCGAGGCCCGCCGCGAAGAGGCGATCAAAGCGAAGGAAGAAGAGGCGACGTTCCTCGCGCAGCTCGAAGCGGAGGAAGCCGAGCTGGCCGAGCTCGAGGCCGCCGCCGACGAAGCCGACGCGGCCGCCGACGAGATGGAGCGGCTGATGCGCGAGAAGGAGAACTCCAAGCTCGCCGACCTCACCGAAAAGGAGAAGCTCAAGGCCGAGCGCGAGAAGGCGCTGGTCGAACGCGAAGCCGCGCGCCTGGCTCGGGAGGCCCTGAAGACCGCGCGGGTGAACGAGAAGACGCAGCGCAGCGCCACCGCCGCCGCGATGGCCCCGACGCTGATGTCCGAGGCGAGGGCTGCGTCGACGATGGGTGGCGCGCTCGCTGGCGACCCCGCCTGGGCGTTCAGCCTCGCGCCGCAGCAGCCGATGCCGATGATGGCTCCTCCGCCGGTCGCCGCGCAGCCGTCGCAGCCGCCCCCGCCGGCGAAGCGAGTGCCGAACATCATTGAAGCGCCGCCGCCTCCGCCCGAGGAGTCGCTCCCGCCGATGTCGCCGGCCGCCGAGCGCACCGCCACCGCGCAGCTCGCCGACAGCGTGCCGCCGGGAGCGCCGCAGCTGTCTCCGGCCTCGACCGCCGCCGGGGCCCTGGCCCTCGCGCGCACGCCGCTCATCGTCGAGCCGAAGGCGCCGCCGAAGCCGACCGCGGTGAAGAAGCGCAACGAGTTCGAGTTCACCGGCGACCGCACCAGCTTCCAGCCGCCGCCGGTCGACCTGCTCGAGGCCACGCGCAAGGAGCGCGCCGCCATCGACAAAGACGTCTACCTGCAGACCGCGGAGAAGCTCACCTCGAAGCTGCGCGACTTCGGCATCGAAGGTGAAGTGGTCGAGATTCGCCCCGGCCCCGTCGTCACCATGTACGAGTTCAAGCCGGCGCCGGGCGTGAAGGTGTCGCGCATCGCGTCGCTGTCTGACGACCTCGCCATGGCGATGGAGGCCATGCGCGTTCGCATCGTCGCCCCGATTCCTGGCAAGGGCGTGGTGGGCATCGAGGTGCCGAACAAAGACCGCGACACGGTGTTCCTCAAGGAGATCGCCGAGCAAGACGCGTTTCAGAAGTCGCAGTCGCGGCTCACCATGTGCCTCGGCAAAGACATCGAGGGCATGCCGTACATCTTCGACCTGGCGAAGGCGCCGCACTTGCTCATGGCCGGTACGACCGGGTCCGGCAAGTCGGTGGCCGTCAACTCGATGATCATGTCCATCCTCCTCAAGTCGACGCCGGAGGAGGTGCGCTTCATCATGGTGGATCCGAAGATGCTCGAGCTCTCGGTGTACGAGGGCATCCCCCACCTGCTGCTCCCGGTGGTGACGGATCCACGCAAGGCCGCGACCGCGCTGCAGTGGGCCGTCGACGAGATGACGCGCCGCTACAAGCTGCTGTCCGAGGCCGGCGTGCGCAACATCACCGGGTACAACACCTACGTCGAAGGTGAGCTGGTGAAGAAGAAGGGGCCCGCCGCGGTCGCCAAGCCGGCGGGCGTGCCCGAGCCGATCATCCCGCCCAAGGCCGCCACCGCGGAGGCCGCTGCTCCGACAGTGGAGGCCGCCGCACCGACGCCGCCGGTCGCCGACGAGAAGCCGAAGAAGAAGCGCCGCATGCTCATCGTCGACGTGGCGGACCAGACCGCTCCCGCCGCCGCGAGCGCGCAGACGGTGGAGGCCGCGCCCTCCCCTGCCCCGGAGCTGAACCTGGGTGTGGCCGCGCCGAGCGAGCCGAAAGAAGACCCGCGCGAGGCGATTCCCGAAGACGTGCAGCGCGAAGTCGAGGCGCTGGCCACCGAAGCGGAGATCCGCGTCGACGAGGCGCAGCTGTCAGAGTCTGAAGAAGAAGCCGCCGCGCTCGCGCTGGCGTCGAACGTCTCCGCCGCTGACGACGCGAAGGAGCTGAAGAAGCTCCCGTACATCGTGGTCATCATCGACGAGCTCGCCGACCTGATGATGGTGGCCTCGAAGGAAGTGGAGACCTCCATCGCCCGCCTGGCGCAGATGGCGCGCGCCGCCGGCATTCACCTGATGGTGGCCACGCAGCGCCCGTCGACCGACGTGGTCACCGGCGTCATCAAGGCCAACTTCCCCACCCGCATCAGCTTCATGCTGCGCAGCAAACCCGACTCGATGACCATCATCGGGACCATCGGCGCCGAGGCGCTGCTCGGCATGGGCGACATGCTCATCATGCCGCCCACCAGCGCCCACCTGCAGCGCGTGCACGGCTGCTTCGTGTCGGAAGGCGAAATCAAGAAGGTGGTCGACCACCTCAAGGCCCAGGGCAAGCCGGTGTTCGACGAGAGCATCCTCAAGCCGCGCGACGAGGAGAACGAGGGCGGCGGCGAAGAAGACGAGCTGTCAGACGAGCTCTACGACCAGGCGGTGGCGACGGTGAGCGAGATGCGCACCGTGAGCATCTCGATGCTCCAGCGCAAGATGCGCATCGGCTACAACCGCGCCGCGCGCATGATCGAGCGCATGGAGCGCGACGGCATGGTGGGCCCCGCCGACGGCGCCAAACCCCGCGAAGTGCTGCTCCGACCCGTGGGCCAGATGCCCGGCGCGTCAGCGATGTGACGGTTGAAGTCGCGCGCGAGTGTGGCCATGGTGCGCAGCCATGACCACCCCCGTTCGCATCTCCGACTTCGTCAAAGCGAGCCGCACCCATCTCGAGAAGAGCCTGAAGAAGGCCAACGTCGACGGCAACGCAACGCTGTCGGCCAAAGAGGCGAAGACGCTCCCGAAGGACTTGAAAGACTCCTTCGCCGAGGCCACCCGTACCGGCGTGAAGGTGAAGAACCTGGCGCGTGACTACGCCGCGTTCGTCGCCGATGCCGCGCGCCGCGCCGACGCCAACGGAGATGGCGTGCTGTCGGCGGCCGACGCCAAGCGCCTCCCCAAGGCGCTGCAAGACAACTTCAAGAACTACGCGGCGTCGCTCGAGCCGAAGCTGAACGTCAAAGACAAGACGCCGGCCACGCGCATCACCCAGCACGTGTCGGCGTATGGCGCGGGGCGGGTGGCGTATGCGTCGGCGCTCACCAAGGGCATCGCTGCGGTGATGAAAGATCGCACCACGGGGCCGGGCGCCGTGCTCAAGGAGAACGGAGACGGCGACGGAAACACGCTGACCAACGCGCAGATCGACGCCGAGCTCAAGAAGGCCTTCAAGGCAGTGACCTTGCTGAAGGTGGGCGAGGCCGAAGATTCGGGCTTCGACCCGGAGACCCAGTGGATCTTCGCGGTCGACTGCAGCGTCGGCTCAGACCACGGCTTCTGGGTGGCGGTGGACCGCAAGACGGGCGCCACCGAAGTGACCAGCTTCAACTGAGCATCCTTGACTCGCTGGGAGCGGTGGTTAAACCGCCGCTCCGATGATTCAAGTCGACGGTCTCACGAAGTACTACGGAGAGCGGGCGGCGATTCGCGACCTCTCCTTCACCATCGCGCAGGGTGGCGTCATCGGCTTTCTCGGCCTCAACGGCGCGGGCAAGTCGACCACCCTCAAGGTGCTTGGCTGCGTGCTGCTCCCCACCGGCGGGCGGGTCATCATCGACGGGTTCGACGTGACGAAAGACCCGCACGAGATTCGCAAGCGCATCGGGTTTTTGCCCGACACCCCGCCGCTGTACGACGAGATGACGGTGGGCAACTACCTCGCCTTCGTGGCGCAGCTGCGCGGCGTCGCGGCGAGTGAGGTCTCGAAGCGCGTGGTGGAGATCGAGAAGACCTGCGCGCTCGAAGACCGGCACCACGACGCGATCTCGAGCCTCTCCCACGGGTACCGGCAGCGCGTCGGCGTGGCGCAGGCGCTGGTGCACAAACCGCGGCTGGTCATCTTGGACGAGCCCACCAGCGGGTTGGACCCGGTGCAGATCGTCGAGATGCGCGAGCTCATTCGCCGCCTCAAGGGCGACGCCACGGTGCTGGTGTCGAGCCACATTCTCTCGGAGATCTCCCAGGTGTGTGACCGGTTCCTCGTGCTGCACGACGGGGCCATCATCGCCGACGGTGACGAGGCGGCGCTCGCGTCGAAGCTCGGCGGCAACGACGCGGTCGAAATCGACGTCGCGGGTTCGGCGGAGAAGGCGACTGAAGTCCTCCGCGCCGTGCCCAGCGTGTCTTCCGTGACCATTCGCAACCTCGAGGGCGGCCTTGCCTCCCTCAGCGTCTCCGCGTCGGCTGACGTGCGCGCGGCGGCGGTGAAGGCCCTGGTGAACGCGGGCCTCGACGTGGTGCGGGTCGACAAAGTGCAAGGCCGCTTGGAGAACATCTTCCTCCAGCTCACCCACGGCAAGGAGACGGCGTGATGCGAAACGTCATGCTCATCGCGCAGCGCGAGCTGTCGGCGTACCTCCGCACCATGAGCGGCTACGTCATCTTCGCGCTCATGCTGCTGGCCGACGGCCTGTGGTTCAACGCGTTCGCCATTCCCGGCCCCGGCAAGAAGTCGTCGGAGATTCTGGCCGACTTCTTCATGGGCTCCTCGGGCATCACCATGATCGGCGCGGTCTTCATCTCGATGCGGCTCATCGCCGAGGAACGCCAGTCGGGCACGCTCACCCTGCTCTACTCGTCGCCGGTGCATGACGTCGAAATCGTGCTGGGCAAGTTCCTCTCCGCGCTCGCCTTCTTCGGCGTGTTCTTCGCGAGCACGCTCTACATGCCGGCGCTGCTGGCGGTGTACGGCAAGGTGTCGCTCGGCCACATCGCCGCGGGGTACCTTGGGCTCACGCTCGTCGCCTCGGCCAGCCTCGCGGTCGGCACCTTCGGCAGCGCGCTGACGAAGAGCCAAGTGCTGGCGGCCATCACCTCGTTGGTGCTGGTGCTGGTGCTGACCATCTGCTGGCTGGCGGCGAAAGTCACCGAGCGGCCGCTGACCGACATCGTCACCGGGCTCGCTTGGTGGGGGCACTTCGACCCCTTCCGCACCGGGTTGGTGCACCTGCGGCACGTCACCTACTTCGCGCTGGTGACCTTCATCGCCCTCTTCGGCGCGACGCGCGTGCTCGAAGCACGTCGGTGGCGGTGAGCCCATGAACAGCTACCTCACCTCGAGCCTATTGGGCGCTGGCCTCGTCTTCCTCTGGGCGGGAGAGCGCGTCGTCGACGGCGGCACCACCCGCCTGGTCACCACCGTGCTGGGCATCCTCTTGGCCCTCGCGGCCGCGGCAGCTCGATCGCTGCGCATGGGCCGCGCGACCTCGGAGGCGAGGCAGGTCGAGTCGACGCTCCTCGCGCTCCATGGGCTCGGCGTCTTCGCCGTGCTGCTCTACTTCTGGCAGTCCGACGTGTTCGCGAAAGTCGGAGGGCAAACGCTCGAGACGACGTCTCCGAAGCTGGCGGGGGTCTTGGCGGTGCTGTGGCCGGCGGTGTTGGTGGCCTCGCTCGCTCCGACGCTGCTGCTCGAGTTCTCGTACGCGTCGATGGCGCGCGCCCCGAAGGTGGAGCTGGGCCGAATCCGCGAGGCGCTGCTGTCGGGCCTCGGGTTCGCTTTCGCCCTCACCTTCGCCTTCGCGCTGCAATACGTGGTCACCGAGCGCGACGTGAAGCGCGACTTCTCCTACTTTCGCATGGCGCGGCCGGGCGACGCGACGAAGAAGTTGGCGCAGTCGTTCGACGAGAAGGTCGAGGTGGTGCTCTTCTTCCCACCCGCGAGCGACGCCGCCGAATTGGTGCAGGCCTACTTCGACGAGGTGAAGGCCGACGCGCCGCTGCTCACCGTGTCGCGCCTCGACTACGCGGTGGAGCCGCTCAAAGCGAAGGCGCTCAACGTCACCGGCAACGGCACGGTGGTCATCAAGAAGGGCGAGCGCAAAGAGAACCTCTACATGGGCGTCGACGTCGAGAAGTCGCGCACCCAGCTGCGCTCGCTCGACCAAGAGGTGCAGAAGCGGCTCCTGCAGGTCGGCACCTCGAAGCGCACGGTGTACCTGACGGCGGGCCACGGCGAGCGCACCCAAGACGCGCTGGGCGGAGCGGATCAACGCGCCACCATCGACCTCGTCTACCGCACGCTCCAAGACCAGAACTTCGAGGTGCGAACGCTTTCCACCGCGGAGGGCCTGGGGTCCGAAGTGCCGAACGACGCGGCGGCGGTGTTCATCATTGGCCCGCAGAAGGCGTTCTCCGAGCCCGAGGCGAAGACACTCGAGGCCTACTCGAAGCGCGGCGGCAAATTGTTCATCGCCATCGACCCGGAAATGGGGCTCACCTTCGCGGAGCTGCTCACGCCGCTCGGGCTCTCGTTCAAGCCCGAGGTGTTGGCCAACGACCAGGCCTACGCACGGCTCCGCGCCACCCAGTCGCCGTCAGACCGCCGCAACATCGGCACCCGCAGCTTCTCGTCGCACCCGTCGGTGACGTACCTCTCGCGCTACCAGGCGCCGGTCGTGCTCCTCGGCGCGGGGCCCATCGACGAGCTGGGGCAACACCCGGCTGACCTGACCATCGACTTCGCGGTGCGCGCGTTGTCGAGCACCTGGAACGACCTCAACAACAACTTCGAGCCCAACGTGCCGCCCGAGGTGCGCAAGTCGTACGGGCTCATGGCCGCCGTCTCCCGCCGGGCCGCGTCGAACAAGGTGAGCGACGAGCTGCGCGCGCTGGTGCTGGGTGACTCCGACGGCATCGCCGACGACGTGTTGGGCGGCGTGCAGGGCAACCAGCTGCTCATCGTCGACGGCCTGAAGTGGCTGCTCGGAGAAGAGCAACTGCAGGGCGCGACAAACTCCGAGCAAGACGTGCCCCTCACCCGAACCAAAGAGCAAGACAACCTGTGGTTCTACGGCACGACGCTCCTCGCGCCGCTCGCGGTGGTGGGCATCGGTGCGTTGGCCCGGCGGAGAGCGCCGAAGAAGAAGCCCGCTGAAGCGAAGGAGGCCGCGTCGTGAAGGCCCGAAGCACTGCGTTGCAAGGCACCCTGGCCGGCGTGGCGTTGGTGGCCGCGTACGTCACCTGGCAGCGCCCGAAGCAAGACACAGCGAAAGACGCGGTGGTGGTGGTCGACGCGTCGAAGCAATCGCTCGAGAAGATTCACTTCGACGACGGCACCCGCTTCGTCGAGCTGGTGCGCCGCACCGAGGCCCCCGCTGGCATGTGGGTGACGCAGGGGTTTCTCGAGGGAAAATCGCCGGCCGCTGTCGATGCAGGCATGAGAACCGTGGCGCTCGACGGGGGCGCCGACGCGGGAGCGATGCTGGTGTCGTTTACGCCGCCTCCTCCGCCCCCGACACGCGAGATGCGCGGGAGCGACCGGGCCGACAACCTCTACGGCCGCTTCGCCCCGCTCGAGGCCACCCGCGCCCTGGGCGTGTTGCCCGCGGAGAAGCTCACCGAGCTCGGCTTTGGCGCCGACGGCGAGCGAAGCCTCACCGTCACCGTGTCGGGCACGGCGCGCACCTTCGCCGTGGCCAAGGCCATCAGCGGCGTCATCGGCGCGTACCTGAAAGACGCGAAATCGAACGAGGTCTACCTGCTCCAGGGCAGCCTGCTGGGCGAGCTCGACCCGACCTCGCAGTCGCTCATCGACCGGCGGCTCCACGCGTTCAAGCAGGCCGACTTCGACCGCTTCACGCTCTCCATCGAGGGGAAAAAGGCCGAATTCGTCTCGAGCAACGCCGAGATTCCCCAGACGGCCAAGGTCGCGCGCGCGGCCACCCCCGACAAGCCCGACGAGCTGGTGAAGAACTGGCACGACAAGGTGTGGAACCGGTTGGTGGTCACCGAGGTGCTGGGCCGCGGTGAAGCGCCGCGAGCTGGAGAGCCCACCGTGCAACTCCGCCTCGACTACACCTCGCGCGGCTCCGAGAAGGGCTGGCTCGAGTGGGGCCAAGACGCCAAGGGCGGCACCTGGGCGCGCACCGAGAACACCGCCGGTTGGGTCGGCGTGCACCAGGGCAGCGACGAGCTGGTCATCGAAGCGAAGAAAATCGCCGCGGGGCCGTAGCTGTTACGGCGTCAGCGGCGGCGGTTGCGGAACAGGCCCGACAGCGGTGACGCGGCCGGGGCCTTGGCCACGTCGAGCGCCTCGAGCACCGCTTCTTCGATGGCCTTGAGGCTCTCGAACGGCTTCTCGAGACACACGTCGGGCCGCTCCGCGCCGAGGGAGAACGGCTCGGGGTACGCGGTGACCATCACGATGGGCAGCCCGGGGATTCGTCGGCGCGCCTCGGCCACGACCTCTCCGCCGTGCATGTCGGGCAGGTTCTTGTCGACGATGAGGCAGTCGAGCTCGCCCGCCTTCACCCAGGCCAGGCCCGTCTCTCCGGTGCGCGCGCACTGCACCGTGTGGCCGGCCAGCGTCAGCACCCGCGCGAGGAGGTCACACACCCCCGCGTCGTCATCGATGACGACGATGCGTGCCGTG
>JAEUJT010000059.1 GCA_016793525.1 Archangium sp.
GCCCCCGCGTCGACCACGCCCGAATCGACCTCGGTGCCAGCGTCGATGAGCGTCTCTCCGGCGTCGATGATGTGCTCACCGGGCGGAGCCATGCGGCCACACGCTGCGAGCGCGCAGAGCACGAGCCACCTACGGCGCATTCGCGGCTCCGGGCGAGCGGCGCTGCACCTCGAACGTCTCCGCGCCATCGGTCGTGCGCGCCCAGGAGAACCCGTCGCCCGCGGCGGTGGGTGGATACGCGAGCCGCAGCACCGTCTCGTTCGCTGCGTCGAGCACCGTCACCGTGTAACCGAGCGGCTGGGAGAGGCCGAACTCTCCGCGCACGCACGGCGTCACCGTCACCGGGCAGTCTTTCTCGAGGAAGACGGTGAAGTACCCGCGCGGCGCGATGGTGGCGCCTGTGGTGAAGCGCAGCGCGGTGGCGTAGCGAATGCCGCCGTCGGCATCGGCGTCGGTCAGCCCCATGCCGCTCAGGTCGAGCTCGGCCTCGCCCGCGTTGAACAGCTCGACGAAATCGCCGCCGGTGCCCGCGAGCTCGTTGATGACCAAGCCGCCATCGAACGAGATGCCTCCGTCGACCGACGGCGAGCTGGAGCAGGCCACGAGCACACACGCCGCGAAGGAGAGGAGGGGACGCACGGTGCCCGCTGGTAGCAATTTTTACGAAGCGGCGCGAATCGCGGCCGGGAGCGCCGTCGACACCTTTTCGCTCAGCGCCCAGAGCGCCTCGGCCAACGCTTCGTCGCGGGCGCGCGCGCTGACGCTGGCCACGCGCTTGTTGAAGAAATACTGGCCGTTCACGCTTGCGGCGTCGGGGCTCACCGCCAGCCACACCAGCGTCTCGGCGCCCTTCTCCGGAGTGCGAGCCAGCAGCGGAGCCGCCAGCCCGATCAGCCGCGCGATGAGCGTGCCCTGGTTGTTGAGGCCGAAGCCGGTGTGCACCCAGCCCGGGTGAACGCAGTTCGCCACCACGCCCGTGCCCTCGAGCCGCTTCGCCAGCGCGCGGGTGAAGAGAATGTTGGCCAGCTTCGAGTCGCCGTACGCCGGGAAACCCGCTCGGCGGTCGGGCCGGGTGGCGACGGTCTCGAGGTTGATGGACCCCGCGCGGTGTGCGCCGCTCGACGTGCTGACCACGCGCGAGCCGGGCGTCTTCTTCAGAAGCTCGAGCAGCTCCTTGGTCAGCACGAAATAGCCAAGGTGATTCAACGCGAAGGAGCGCTCGAAGCCCTCCGGCGTGAGCTGGTGGTCGACGAAGAGCGCGCCGGCGTTGTTGACCAGCACGTCGAGCCGCTGGTGTTTGGCCTTGAACGCGCCGGCGATGGCGCGCACCTCGGCGACGGAGGAGCAATCGCCCAGCAGCAGCTCAACGCGCGGGTTGCCTGACTCTTTCTGCAGCCACGCCACCACGCGCTCGGTCTTCTCTTTGTTTCGGCCCACCAGCACCACGGTGGCGCCGCCCTTGGCGAACGTCAGCGCCGCCGATTTGCCGATGCCCTCGGTGCCGCCGGTGATGAGAAAAACTTTGCCTTCGAGCTCAGTTCCCATGGGCGCTGACCTAGTGCAGCACACCGCGGTCTGCACCCGCCTGACGCGCCGCTTCATCATTCTTCGCACGGGGCGTTCAGAGCGTTGACGCGTGAGGCCCGAGAGGGTACCCGCCACGTCGCGCCCTCCCGCGGAGCCCCCGTGAAGTCGACCGTCACCTACCCAGAAGGCAACGTGCTGTTGCGCAGCTTGACCAAGGCGCTGCCGGTCATCGAACGCGGTGACGGCATCTACCTGTTCGACAAGGCCGGCAAGCGGTACGTCGACGCGTCGTCGGGCGCGCTCGTGGTCAGCGTGGGGCACGGGAACGCAAACGTCGCCGAGGCCATGCGCGCGCAGCTCAGCCGGGTCGGCTACGTCAACGGCACACACTTCACGTCAGAAGCGACGGAGACGCTGGCCACCAAGTTGGCCACGCTCGCGGCGGCGGAGATTCCGGCCGCGGGGCTGTCTCGAGCCGCGTTCCTCTGCTCCGGCTCCGAGGCGGTCGAGGCGGCGGCGAAGTTCGCCCGCCAGCTCTGGGTCGAGCGCGGCCAGCCGCAGCGCACGAAGATCATCGCGCGGTCGCCCGGGTACCACGGCAACACGCTCTACGCGTTGTCGCTCTCCGCGCGGCCGGCGTACCGAAAGGTCTACGGCCCGATGTTGGCCACCGTGCCAATGGTGTCGTCGCCGTACCCGTACCGCAGCCCCGTCGCCGACTTCGCGAACGACGGCGCCGAGTTCTACGCGCGCGAGCTCGAGGCGCTCCTGGAGAAGGAAGGGCCGCAGACGGTGGCCGCCTTCATCGCGGAGCCGGTGGTGGGCTCTTCGGCCGGTGCCTCCGTTCCGCCGCCCGGCTACTTCGCGCGGATCCGCGAGGTGTGCGCGAAGCACGGCGTGCTGCTCATCGCCGACGAAG
>JAEUJT010000520.1 GCA_016793525.1 Archangium sp.
CTGGAAGACGAGCTCGGCTTTGTCGCGCTCGGACCTCGCGGCGGCGAGCGCCTTCACGAGAAACGCGCGGTCGCGAATTTCACGCAGTGGCCACAACACCTCACGGAACACCTCGCGCGTCACCTCGCCGCGAATGCGCGCCTCGTAGAATCGGTCGACCATCGACGGGGCCAACATCGCGTCGGCCATCGCCTGCTTCACCTCGGCCGGGCGCAACACGCCGTCGCCGTCGCGGTCGAGGCGGGTGAAGAACTCGTCGCTGGCAGAAGCATCTGACTCCGTGGCCTCGCCGGAGAACAACGCCCGCACGTCGTCGGGCAACGCGCTGTCTCGCGCCTTCTCGCGCACCACCTCGGCCCAGCTCACCGAATCGGTCGAGAAGAACAGCCGCTCACACACCAGGTACACCGCGACGCCGGTGAAGAGCACGAGAATGGCATTGGGCCCGAGGAGCGCGGGCGTGGTGGTGAGGCCAGCAGCCAGAATCGACACCGAGTAGCGCGCGCCGGCGAAGAGGCCGACTTTGTCGAAGATGAAATAATAGACGCGGCACCACACGTAGACGTTGAAGACCAGAAACGTCGAGGCCACCCAATACGCGCTGCCCGGGTGCAGCCACAGCTTCACCGCACACAGCGCGTGCACCCCGATGCACAGCAAGTACCCCGGGCGCATGATGGCGCGCGCCCCGAAGACGATGGGCGTCTGCGCGAACGCGCTGGGAATGTGAAAGAGCAACGCCGCCGCGGCCATGACTCGTGCGGGTACCTCGGGCTCCGCCGACGTGAGCGCGACGATGCCGGCGATGAACTCCACCGTGCCCGACGTGATGTGCACGCGGAGAATCGCCCGCCGCCACGGCACCATCAGGAACTTGGGGTGCGGTGGAACGAGGTAGTGGTACGCGATGACGGCCACGTTCGCGATGGCCGAGAGCGCGACGAGAAACCGCGTTCCGCTCGGCACCGGCGCGTCGGTCAACGCCAACACCTCGCTCAGAAACGGGAGCGCCGAGGCGAACACCGCCGCCACCGTCACCACCGTCAAGAAGAGGGCCTTCGTTCGATTCATGCGGCGCTGCCCCCGGGGTGACGTGCGAACCCGCGCGCTGTACCGCGCCCACGCCACGCCGCGCAACGACGCACTACGGCGCACTACGGCGCACTACGGCGCAACGGGGGCGATGGAGAATGTGTGCCGCGTCAGCGTGAGCGGCTCAGCGCCGGTCGGCGTGAACCGCGCGTCGTGGAGCGTGTCTTCGAAGCAGGCGTTCAGCCGAGGGTCGCTCTGCGTCGACACGAAGACCACGTCAGAGAAGCCGCCTGCCGAGGTGGGGCGAAACGCCACTTTCACCTCCACTGGGCCGTGCAGGTGCGAGCCGTCGTGCCGCACGCAATCTTCGAGCACCGTCTGCAACGCCTGGAGCGGCGCGGACAGCGGAGACCGAGCGCCCGCATCGAGCGGCGAGGGCACACCGGCGTCGGAGGGCGCGGCTCGCTCCACGGGGAGCGCCGTCGCCTCCACGAGGCGCTGCGGCACGCTCCGCGGCAACACCTCCATCGCCGGGGACGCGCGTGGCTCGGCCGGCTCGGTCACGACCAGCGCGACCAGCACCAGCACCGTGAAGGGCACCAGCACCCCAGCCATCACCAGCAGGTCGCGGCGGGTCATGCGTCATTCCCCTCCACGTGCCCGTCGTCGGCGGCGCGGGTTTGCGGCATGGTGGCGACCTCTCGACTCGCCCTGGAGCTGCGCATGAGCATCAAACCCGACGTGTGGATTCGCCGCATGGCGACCGAACACAAGATGATTGAGCCCTTCGAGCCCACGCTCGTGCGCGAGTACCAGGGAAAGAAGGCCGTGTCCTTCGGCACCTCGAGCTACGGCTACGACGTGCGCTGCGCCGACGAGTTCAAAATCTTCACCAACATCAACTCCACCATCGTCGACCCGAAGTCGTTCGACCCGCGCAGCTTCGTCGACATCAAAGGGCCGGAGTGCATCATCCCTCCCAACTCCTTCGCCCTCGCGCGCACCATCGAATACTTCCGCGTACCGCGCGACACGCTGGTGGTGTGCCTCGGTAAGTCGACCTACGCGCGCTGCGGCATCATCGTGAACGTCACCCCGCTCGAGCCGGAGTGGGAAGGGCACGTCACCCTCGAGTTCTCCAACACCACCCCGCTGCCGGCGCGCATCTACGCGAACGAAGGCGTGGCCCAGATGCTGTTCTTCCAGTCCGACACGCCGTGCGAGACGAGCTACCGAGACCGCGGCGGCAAATACATGGGCCAGGTCGGCGTCACGTTGCCCAAGGCCTGACCCGTGCGGCTGTGCATTCTGTCGCGGCGGCGTTCGCTCTACTCCACCTCGCGCCTGGTCGAGGCCGCGGAGAAGGCCGGCGCGCGCCCGGTGGTGCTCGATACGCTGCGCTGCGCGCTGGTGGTGGCGAAACACGCGTCGCGGCTGGTGTACCGCGGTGAAAATGTCGACGACCTGAGCGTGGTCATTCCCCGCATCGGCACCTCCATCACCGGGTACGGCATGGCGGTGGTGAACCACCTCGACGCCATGGGAATACCGGTGCTCAACGGCGCGTCGGCCATCGCGCGGAGCCGCGACAAAGTGCGCTGCCTGCAGCTCCTCGCGGCCGGAGGCATCGACGTTCCGCGTACGGCCATGGTGCACGACGCGCGGCGCTTCAAGGCGCTCGTCGACGAGGTGGGCGGGCTGCCGTGCATCATCAAGCTGCTCCGCGGCACGCAGGGCGTGGGGGTGATGATCGCCAACACCCTCACCGAGGCCCGCACCATCGTGCAGACCTTCACCGAGCTCGGCCACGACGTGTGCTTGCAAGAATTCATCGCCGAATCCAAAGGCCGCGACGTGCGCGCGCTGGTGGTGGGCGACCGGGTGGTGGGCGCGATGCGGAGAACCGCGAAGCACGGAGAGTTCCGCTCCAACATTCACCGCGGCGGCGAAGGCCAGCCCATCACGCTCGAGCCGAAATACGCCGAGACCGCCATCGAGGCCGCGCGCCTGGTGGGCCTCGACATCTGCGGCGTCGACATGCTCGAGGCCGAGTCGGGCCCGCGCGTGATGGAGCTCAACTCCAGCCCCGGCTTCGAAGGCCTCGAGCAGGCCACCGGCGCCGACATCGCTGGAGCCATGGTCTCGTTCGCGATGCAGCGGGCTACAGCCGCGCGCCGACCTGCACCCCAGCCATGAACACGGGCTTGAGCTCGGTCGGCAGGCGGGTGACGCCGTCGGCCGAGAGCTGACTGCTGGGGAGCAGCGTGCGCTCGACCGACAGCTTCAGGTCGATGCCCTCACTGCCCAGAATCGGAAATGAGATGGCCGCCCGGTCTTTGTGCGCCACGCCGGGAATGAGCGGCACCAAGCCCGTCGCTTCGACAATGAGCTGCTTGGTGCGGAACAGCCGAAGCCCCAGCCGCACCGACGGCTCGACGTGAAACCCGTAGGCCAAGCTGTCACCGCCAGCGGTGTGCATGTACCCAGCGCCAGCTCCAGCGAAGACACTCACGTACGGCAGGCGCAGGCCGATGTGCGCCGCGTACCCAGCGTCGATGGTCAGGGCGAGGGGGCCTTCTTTCTTGCCGTCGTCGTAGGTGCGTCGGCCCGACGCCATCATGCCGATGGAGAAGCGAATGCCGAGCTGGTCGTAGAGCGCGAAGCCGTACCGCAGGCCGATCATCTCGAGCGGGCTGTAGTGAAAGTCGAAGGCCGCCGCGACCGCCACCCGGCTCCCCAACCCGCCGCCGTTCTCGAAGGGCACGACCCCCACGTGGCCGTCGACGAACTCGTTCGGAGGCATCAACCCCGACTGGTAGGTGGCAGTCGTCACGCCGCCGACGTCACGCTCGAGGCTCTGCGCCTGCGCGGCGAAATCGTCTGACTTCGCCTCGAGGGGCTTGGGCGCGTACGCCACCGCCGTCGGCACCGGGAGCGCCGCTGGCAGCGAGCGCCCCACTCCGTTCGCCGAGAGCACCGCACCCGCCACCTCCGCGCTCACTCCGAACTGTTTGGTGAACCACGCCGCGGCGTCGCCCTCGGCCTTGGAGTCATGCAGCACCGAGCGCACGAAGGCCTCGCCCGCGGCCGCTTCATCACCGACCTGGAGCGCCTTCGCACCGGCCTCCCGCGCCACCTTCGCTCGCAACGCGCGCACCGCGGTGTGCACCTGCGTCGAGGCCTCCGCGCCAGCCATCGCCGCCACCGCGCTCGTCGTCGACGCCGGCCCAAATCCCGGGGGCAGCCCCTGTTGCTCGATGGTGCCTCGGTCTTCGAGGCGGCGGCCCGGCACCTCGTAGCGGAACGTCTCGGCCTCGTCGGTGCGCGTGCTCGAGAACGGCACCTTGAGCGCGCTGCCGTCTTCCCAGGTGAGGCTCACCACGCCGCCCACGTCGACCCGCACGCTGCGTTTGGTGATGGGGAAGCTGAGCGAGCGCTCGACGTCGCGGCGCTTCTCGATTTCGCGCGTCTCGTAGATGGGCACCGCCTTGTTTTCGTAGTCGGGCACGTCGCACACGCCCTGCCAGACGTAGCCCTCGAGCGACGACGCCTTCGAACACTGCTCCTTGTGCGAGCCGGTCTGCACGCGCTCGTACCGGGTGCCCACCTGCACTTGGATCTGCTCGTAGTACTTCTCTTCGGTGACGTAGGCGCGGCTCTGCGAGCGCACCGAATTCGTGTCGCGCACCTGGCACGCGGAGAGCTCGAGCTGCACCGCCAGCTCCCTGGAGCCCTTGCCCAACGCACGCACCACGCCGTCGGCGGCCGCGCTGCATGCCTGGCTCACCGCCAGCGTCGGCTTGAGCGTGAACGAGCTCTGCCATGTCGGCGCCAGCGCTTGTCGCTCCGCTTGGACCGGTGGCCGACTGCCTCCACTTCGCAGCGTCGACTCGAACGAGAGGTGCATCAACTTGCGGTAGCCAGACGGAAGCTTCGCGGCCTCGCTGGCGTGCCAGGCGCCCCCCTCGGTCTGCACCTGCGTGAGCTTGGCGCGCAGCGGGTGGCTCGCGTCGACCTGGTTCGCCCAGGGAAGGAGGAGGTCGAAAGCCGGCACGTAGCGGTGCGCCGCCATCTCCGCCGAGGCCATCGCCAACACCTGGGTCAGCGCGTCGTCGTGGGCTCTGTCGGCCAACGCAATGGCCACGTCAGGTGCACCGAGCGCTCGAGCGCGGTTGCGCAGCTTCACGGTCACGTCGTAGCGGGCCAGCGCGGTCGCCGGCGTGGCGGGCTCGAAGGAGGCGGTGGCGAGCTTCTGCAGCTCCGGCGTCAGGGCCTGGTCGACCGCCGGCGGAAACTGTCGCGTCCGCACGTCGTCGCGCAGCTGCAGCAGCATCGAAAGTCGCTCCACTCCCGCGGGGCCCGTCACGGGAGGGAAACCGACTGCCAAGCTCTTGGAGAACGCCGCCGCACACGCCTCGAGCACGGCCAGCGGCGCCGCGGTTGAGCGGGCCTGGTCGAACAACGCCAACAGCGCGTTGAGCCGCGTCGGAACGTCGCTCGGCGTCTTCGCCTGCAACAGCTCCGGCGTGGCTGCCTTGAGCAACACCTCATCGATGCGCTGCGCGAGCGCGATGGTGACTCGGGCATCGCGGGCCTGGCGCCGGTACATCAACAGCGCGGCGACTCGCTCGAGCGGCGGCGTCCCCACCGCGGCGACAAGCTGATCGAGCTTCGGGCCCCACTCGCCTTCGACCAACGCCTTGCGTTTGTCGCGCACGCGCTCGAA
>JAEUJT010000098.1 GCA_016793525.1 Archangium sp.
GGGCTCGGCGCCATCACCACGTTCGGTGCGTCGTCACCGAACAGCACCACCGCCAACACTCCGGCCGCCGCCAGGCCGAGCCCGGCGCCGCCCAGCGCGAGTGACAACGTGCGGTTGGCGTCGACGCGTGGAATCAGCTCCCGCGCTTCCTGATGTGTCGCGCTCGATGGCGGGGGCAGCTGGCCGTTGGCCGTCAGCTCGCCCAGCCGCTGCCGCTCCGCATCTCCCAGCATGTAGATCGCCGGGCCACTCGCCACGAGCGCCACCCCCGCGCCCAGCAATGCATACCCGGCGATGCGCGCGCCATTCGACGGTGGCGTGCTCGGCGCGTCGATCTGCGCCGCGGCCACGGGGGCGGAGGGCGTCGGGAGAAGGGCGGGGGGCGAGAGGGGCGCCGCGGCGGCGGGCGCCACTCCGGTGACGATGAACTCGACCGCCGCGGCAGGCGACAGCGCGCGCGACGTTTCCCGCCACGGCGCGCCGTTCTTCAGCGCCCGCGTACGGACGCCGTCGGCACCGGCGCTCCACACCATCACCACCTGCTCCGCGCCGAGGCTCGAGGCCAGCGCCGACGCCAGCGCGGCATCTGGGGCCGCGGCGGTCTTCAGGCACAGGGGCAGCTCCGGCGACAGCGCGCTCTCGAAGGCGAGGTCGATGGAGACGGTGGTGTCGCGGTTGACGGTCACCACGTGGGGGAACGACACCTGCCCTCCCGAGGCGACCCAGACCCGGTACGCCGACGCCGGCATCACGAGCTTGGTCGGGGCCGCGCCCATGGGCCGCCCGTCGAGGAACACCTCGGCGCCCGGCAGCGACTGCACGGTCAGGGTGTGCTTCTTGCCGCGTGCGAGCTCCTTTCGCAGCGCGTCGAAGGCCTGGAGCGTGGTCGGCGTGAAGTAGTCGGGATTGAGCTGGTACGCGGGGTCGACGCGAAGCACGCGGCGAAAGGTCTCGGTGGACTCCGCCTTGCGGTCCAACGCCTTGAGCGCGAGGCCCTCCAGCAGCAGCGCATCGGCCAACACCGGCCACGGCTGCTCGCTGGGCGGTGCCTTCTCGAGCTCGACCACCGCTTGCCGGGCGAGCTCGCGGGCGCGGTCGTATTGCCCTCCGTAGAAGAGCGTTCGCGCCGACTCGACCTGGTGCTTCAAGTCGTTGAGCGACAGCGCCGGCCTCGGCTGCAGCAGCGACAGCACCACCTCGGGCGAGTGCAGCGCATCGCCCCAGCGCGCACGGAGCGCGTCGTGAAGCTCGGCCATGTCGCGGCGGAGGGAGGGCTCTCGGCAGTCGCCCATCGCCACCGCGACCGCTTTGGGCGAGGCCACCGCCAGGGTCGAAAACACCAGCGTCGCAGCGAGCGCAGCTCTCATGTCTTTTCTTCGCCCTCGGCTCCGACCTACTAGAGTCACCGTGGCTCCGGAAGCCATTGGTGACCCATGTTGAGCCCTGGCGCGTCGCTCGGCCGCTACGTCGTGAAGCGAAAGCTGGCCGAGGGCGGCATGGCCGAAGTGTACCTGGCCCAGGCCATGGGCCCGGAGGGCTTCGCCAAAGACGTGGTCATCAAGGTGGTGCGCTCGTTTCTGGCGAGTGAGCAGCAGTTCATCGACATGTTCATCGCCGAGGCACGGCTGTCGTCGCGGCTCAACCACGCCAACATCGTGCAGATCTTCGACTTCGGGAAGATCGACGACTCCTATTACCTGGCCATGGAGTACGTGCGCGGCGCCTCCCTGTGGGACGTGCAGCGCCGGTGCAAGCAGCACGGCATTCCCTTCCCGCCCACCATCGCGGCGGAGATCGGCGCCAACATCGCCCGCGGGCTCCAGTACGCGCACGGGGTGAATGAGCGCGGCAAGCCGCTGGGCATCGTGCACCGCGACGTCACCCCGCACAATGTGCTGATCAGCTTCGAGGGCGCAGTGAAGCTGACCGACTTCGGCATCGCCAAGGCGAGCACCTCGCAGACGGCGCCCGGCATGCTGAAGGGCAAGTTCGCGTACATGTCGCCGGAGCAAGCGCGCGGAGAATCGGTCGACGCGCGCACCGACATCTTCGCGCTCGGCGTGGTGCTGTGGGAATTGCTCACCGGCGGACGCCTGTTCGAGGCCGACTCCGACGTGGGGGTGCTGCGCGCGGTGCAGGAGCTGTCCATCGCCCCGCCGAGCCGGCTCAACGGCGACGTGGCGCCCGCGCTGTCTGACATCGTGGTCAAAGCGCTGGCACGCCCTGCGAACGAGCGCTACCAAACGGCGTTCGAGCTCGAGCGGGCCCTCACCGGCTACGTGTTGGCCAACGCGCGCGCGGTCGAAGACAGCTCCCCCGCCCTCTTCGTGCAGCAGCTCTTCCGCGAGGAATACGAGGTGGCCGAAGCGGCCAACAGCGCGGCGAACCCGGTTCCGCTCCAGCTGCCCGAAGACGACGTGGCCACGGCCGACACGCTCACCTCCGACGGGCACGCGACCGAGGTCGTGACGCAGGCGAAGGCGACGCCGAATGCGCGGGGCGTGATGGACGACACGACCGCCGACCGCCCCAAGACCGCGCACATGCCCGGCGTCACGCCGTCTCAGCGGCTGAAGGTGGCGAGCGGCGGGACACGACCCTCGGCCAAGTTCGAGGTGGGCAGCACCGAGCCGATGCCGGCCGCTGCGCCCAAACCTCCGTCGCGCGTTCCGCCGGTGGCCCGTCGAGACGTCGAGCCGACAACACCTGACTCCATGTCATCTCCGTCGATGGTGGCGCCCGCGTCGAGGTGGCCCATTGCGCTTGCGATAGCCGGAGTGGTGACGCTCGGAGCGACAACGGCGGCGTGGCAGCTGACGCGCTCGACGCCTGGAGCGGTTCCTCCTCTGGCGGGCGATCAACCTCGTGTCGAAGTCGTGGCGCCCTCATCACCCGCGCTCAACCCGGCGGAAGCCGCAGCGCCGCTCCCCCCCGTCGCAGCGGAAACGTTCGTCGCGCCGGGCGCCGGGGCTCCACCGCCCGCGCCTCCTGTCGTGGCACCGCCGAGCCCGACGGAAGCGGCCGCAACTCCGCGAGCGCCCACCGCGGCGATGGCGGCACCTCCACTCGCAGCGCCGAGCCCGCCCGACGTTCTCACAGTCAAGCGCGTGGCAACGCCAGCGACCGGCACGCTCGAGGTCAGGGCCGTGCCTTTCGCCACCCTTTTCATCGACGGCAAGCGGGTGACGGAAGTTGAAGGGAGCCAGCGATTGAAGCTCTCCGTCGGCGCGCACGAGCTGGTCTTCAAGCACCCGCGCTCGACGCAGAAGATGAACGTGGTGCTCAAGCCGGGCCAGGTCGTGCCGGTGTCGTTCGACGCGCTCGCGGAGTGACAGCCGCTACGGCACGCGCCTCCACGTCGGGGTAAACGACGCGCCGTGCACCGGAGGCGGCTCGATGGCGAGCAGGTACTGGGCGCGGCGGTTGGCGGCCTCGGGCGTCTCGTCGGGCGTGCCGACGGCGAGCGCCTCTTCACCGAAGCCCTCGGCGAACATCGGCATTCGGAGCCCCTTGGCTCGGAACGCCTTGGCGATGGCCTGCGCCCGCTGGAGTGACAACACGCGGTTGGAGGCGGTCGAACCGACGGTATCGGTATGTCCCGCGACGTACAGCCGCACCTCGGCGAAGCGCCCTACCTTGGCCAGTACCTCGGCGATTCGGGCCCGGCTGGCGTCGAGCTTTGGCTGCTGGTCGCTCCGCACCGCCGCTTGCCCGGAGTCGAACACCACGTCTTCGTGCGGGATGTCGACGTGCCAGGGGAAGAGGTCGATGCCAGTGTATGCACCGAATACATCGGTGGCCTTCACCGAGATCTTCATCACCTGCCCCGGCGCGTCGGGCCAGGTCAGATCGAGCGGCGTGTCGGCGCCACGGCCCTCGAAATCGAGGTCGTCGTCGAACGCAAGCTGGCCGGTGTCGAGCAACACCGAGAGGCGCACCGTCTCGACCGGGTTGGAGAGCCGAATCGTCACCCGGCGGTTCACCAGGTCCAAATCGCGGTCTGCCTCGAAGGTGAGCTTCGGCTGCGCGCCGACGTGGGTATCGAACGAGAGCGGCAACTCCCCCTTTTCGCTTCCCGGCGTGGAGACCTCGAGCGTGCCCACCCAGGAGAACAGGCCGACGGTGGCCGGCAGCGGAACCGAGCGCGTGGTGCCCGGCTTCCCCGTGCCGCGCACGTCGACCACGTGCCCGTCGCCGCGTCGCAGCGTGAGGCGAAAGCCGACGATCGGCTGGCGAATCGCGAGCACCACGGCGGGCGCGCCTCGGCCGGCCGTGACGCGGGTGTTGGTCAACGACACGTCGATCAAGTCGGCCCACGCCGGGAGCGCCACCACCACCAGC
>JAEUJT010000107.1 GCA_016793525.1 Archangium sp.
GAACCCAGGGCACCTCGGGCGCCGGGCGCAGCACGAAGACGAGCGCCGCCGCGGCCGTCACCACCGCGACTCCCGCCAACGCCCAGCTGCGGCGTGGCGGTGGCGCCTCGGCGCGTTCGAGCAGCGCGGCCACCTGAGCCCGCGTCGGCGGCCTCCGCGAGGGCGCGAGTTGCGCCGTGAGCGCGGCCCCGAAAGCCGACCAGCGCTGCACCTCGGCGCGGCACTCGTCGCAGCCCGCTGCATGGGCCTCGAAGGCCGTCATGTCTGCGGGTGGCAGCGCCCGGGCCAGGTACCGGTCTCGGTTGGCGCACGCGCTCGTCACCGCGCCACCTCGGGCGCTGACGTGACGCTCTCTTCGAGCGCGCCGCGCAGCTGCTGCCGGGCGCGGTGGAGTCGGGTGAAGACGGTGTTGGGTGAAAGCCCCAGCGCTTCTCCGATCTCCTCGGCGGTCCACCCCTCGACGAGGTTCAACAGCACCACCGTGCGCCAGCCCTCGGGCAGCCTCGCCAACAGGCGTTGGGCGTCATGTCGCGCGTCGAGCTGGGCGTGGGGCTGCGCCGTCGGCGCGTCGTGCGGCTGGTGGCGATCGAGCAGCGAGCGCCGCAGCCAAGACACCGCGTTCCACTTCAGGCCTTTTCGCGAGGCGATACCCACCAGCAGCGCGCGCACGCTGGCGCCCGCTCGGAACTTCGGCGCGAAGCCCTTCAGCGCCAAGAAGACGTCGTGGCAGAGGTCTTCGGCGTCGGTCGGCGTCTGTCGATGTTGTCGCAACACGCTCATCACCACCCCACGGTGCCGCGCGTACAACACGCCCAAAGCGCGCACGTCACCCGCTGCCAGCCGCTGCATACATCGCTCATCGTCGTCGTCGCTCACCGCGTGTACCGGTGTCTTTCCCGCAGCGCTCAAAACCCTTCCCACCCCAGGCCCACCGTCACCTGGGCGCTCACCGACGCCAGTTGCCACACCAGGTTGCCCGACGTGTTCTCAATGAGTTGCGGGAGCCGTGTGCGGCCGTGGAGGGCCGCGCGCACCCACACCGACACCGGCCCCACCGGCACCAGCACCTCGGCGCCGAGCAGAGCGACGGGGCCGATGGTGAAGCGCGTGGCGCCCTGCAGGCTCGACCAGGTGGGCTCGAGACCGAGCGCCACCACCGGGCCGAGAGCCACCGTCGGGCGGCGCCATCGCCAGGCGCCCGTCAGCAGCAACGCCGTCGACGTCGCACTCAGCCGCTCCGTCGACGACACCTTCGCCGACATCGACACCACGTCGAGCGCGACCCCGACGCGAAAGAGACTCGCGAGCACCGACGCGGTTGCCGAGGCGCCTCCCCGCGACGAAGGACCGAGGGCCTCGCCCAGGCCGGCTTCCAGCACCGCGCCGGCGGTCACCTGCAGACACCAGCCGCAGGTCGGCGCGGTTGGGAGAGGTCGGGCGGCGGGCTCCGACGACGCGAGCGTCTCGAGCGGCGGCATCATCGTGCGCACCGTCGACACGAGCGCCCGCACCGTGGGGGGGAGCTGAGGCGCCGGCTCGTAGAGAAATGCGGTGCCGAGCAACTCCCGCAGCATCACCGCCAGCACCTCTTCTGACTGGCTGCGCCGGTCGAACTCGAGGGTGCGCACGAGGGTGCGGCCGGTGCCCATCGCCACGAGGTGCAGCATCACCTGGCCTGGCAGCGGCTCGGCGAGCCAGACCACCGCCACCGCGTCGTTGGCCTTCGACAGCGGGAGCGCAATCGACAACTGCTCAGCCAAGGGCCGCTTGGCGAAGGCCTTGGCGTCGACCGACGTGAGAATCACCATGAACGAGTCGAGCAGCAACGTCAGCTCTTCGTGGAGCCGCTGTTGCGTCTTCTCGAAGGCCGCGCTGCCGTTGGTGCGCACCATCACCAGCACCGGCGGAGGCGTGGCCTGGACCTTGGGGGCGGCCGACAGCAGCAGCGCCAGCGCCAACGCCGTCACGCGCGTCTCCGTCGCAGGCCAAGCGCGCCCAACGCCCACCACGGAGCGGGACCCGAGGCGCAGCCGCAGCCCGTCGCGGAGAGGTGGTGTGCGGCCGGCGACATCGTGGTGGGCGGGCCCGGCTCACCTTGCACCACGTCGACGACCCCCGCGTGCGGCGCCTCAGAGGGAATCAGCGGGCCCGCGCCGTACGGGCCGCCATTCGCCAGGCCGGGGCTGCCAGCGGTGACCGACGTGGGGCACGTCACGACGGCCCCCGCGCGCACGCGAATGAAGCCGCCGCCTCCTCCTCCGCCTGGGCCGGTCGAGGTCGTCGCCCCGCCCGCACCGCCGTTGGCGCCGATGGCGCAGGTGGCCTCGCCGTCGACCTCGAGCCACACGGTGCCGCCGGCCCCACCGCCGCTGCCCGCGCCGACGTTCGAGCTGACGTCTCCGCCCGGCGCGCCATGGGCCTCGATGCGGCCGAAACCAGTCACCTCGAGCGCGCGCGCGAAGACGACGCCGCCGCCCGCGCCGCCGCTCCGCGCTTCGCTCCCGACGCCGTTGGTCGCGCCGCCACCCCCACCGAGGAGCAACAACGCGCTCGGGTGTGCACGCCCCCCATTGCCGCCGACCGTCGTCGCGTCACGCGCCAGGCCACCGATGCCGCCCGCCCCTCGCTGCGCGCCGCCGCCGCCGCCAGAGAAGGGACACATGCCGCCGCCTCCCCCTGTGTCGGTGGCGCCGCGGCCCGTCGCCCCGGAGCTGAAGCTGTCGACCGCCAGCCCCTCCCCTCGGCGCGCGCCGCCCGGGGCCGGCTCGTCGGCGCGCATGCACCCGCCGCGCTCGTCGATTGCATCTTGCCCGACACCTCCGCGCAGCCCAGCGGTCGAGGCGCTGAGCATCCCGTCGTTGCGGAGCGTGCCTCGCACGAGAAAGGCCACCACGCCGCCGGTGCCAGTCCACGGCGGTGCGAGCAGCCCGGCGCCCGGTTGAATCAGCACGCTCGAATATTCAGGCAGCGTCACCACGTGTGAGGCCGCCGCCGGGTAGGTGCGGCCCGCGGGCTCATCGAAGCGCAGTGTGGTCCCCTCCACCGCGGAGAGTCGGTGCACCTC
>JAEUJT010000139.1 GCA_016793525.1 Archangium sp.
TGCATGAGTACGGCGAGTGGGCGCAGTCGGAGATCGACTTCCTCTCCACGCTCGTCTCGCTCGGAGACACAGTGGTCGACGTCGGGGCCAACGTGGGCACCCACACCACGGCGTTCGCGCACATGGTGGGCCCAGCGGGCAAGGTCGTGGCGATCGAGCCGCAGCCGGCGATCTTCGAGCTGCTGCAGAACAACGTCGAGCAGAACGGCCTGCGCACGGTCGAGATGCACGCCTGCGCCATCTCCGACTCGGCGGGCACACACGAACTCGCCATCCCCGACTACGGGCGCCGACACAACTCCGGCGTCGCGTCGCTGGTGACCACGCAGAACAGCTCGATCGTGGTGCCGACCAAGCGGCTCGACGACATGGGGCTCGAGCGCGTCGCGCTCCTCAAGCTTGACGTCGAGGGGTGGGAACACCAGGCGCTGCTCGGCGCGTCGGCGCTCATTCGGCGCGATCGGCCGTCGATCTACGCGGAGTGCAACTCCATCGAGCTGGGCTGGCGGCTCTTCCAGCTCCTGGAGGCCGACTACGAGGTGTACCTGCACGCGCCGCCCGCCTTCAACCGCGAGAACTTCCGGCGCAACTCCAACAACGTGTTCGGCCTGGCGCAGGAGACCAACCTGCTCTTCGTGTCGAAGGCGAACCGCACGTGCATCGACCGCCTCCTCGACCCGCCGCAGTGGGTCTCGCACATCACGTCGCTCGACGACCTGTGTGGCGCGTTTTCGCGCGCCCTCCGCTACGGCGAGAAGAAGGCGCCGTCGGGCCGGGTGCATGATCTGGCGCGCCGGCTCCGGCAGGTCGAGCGGCAGCTCTCCGACGTGCGCTCCGCGCCGGTGGGTGCCAAGCCAGTCGAACCCCCGGCGGCCGAGGTGTCGACGGTGCTGTCGAAGCCGGTTCAGATCATCGTGCCGGTGTACAACGGGCTCGACGACTTCAAGGTGCTGGTCGAGACCGTGTTCGAGGCGTACCCGAAGCCGCTCGACGGCCTGACCTTCGTCTTCATCAACGACGCGTCACCCGACCCCCGCGTGAGCGACTTTCTCGCCACGGCCACGTTTTCGCGGCCCGACGTGCGGGTGCTCCACAACGCGCGCAACCTCGGCTTCATCGGTGCGGTGAACCGTGGGTTCGACCTGGCCTCGCTCGACGACAACCACCCCGACGTCGTCATTCTCAACACCGACACGCAGGTCCACGGCCGGGTGTTCGAGATCCTCCAGTCGGTGGCGTACCGCTTCCCCGGGGTGGCGTCGGTGACGCCGCTGACCAACAACGGCACGATCGCCAGCATCTGGAACTGGCCGAACGGTGGCGAGCTCTTCAGCCAGCTCGAGCCCTCGACCATCGCCAGCATCGTCGAAGAGGCGCGGGTCCCGACGCCGTTCGTCGACGTTCCAACCGGCATTGGGTTCTGCATGTACATGACCCGCGCGGCGCTCGACGCGGTGGGCGGGTTCGACCCGGTGTTCGGCAAGGGCTACGGCGAAGAGAACAACTGGTGTCAGACCGCGGCGAAGAAGGGCTTCGTCAACCTCATCACCACCGAGGCGTTCGTCTACCACCACGGCAGCCAGTCTTTCGGCGACGAGGTGAAACACGCGCAGCTCCGCACCAACATGTCGGTGCTCGAGCGGCTCCACCCGAACTACCACGCCGACATTCGCACCTACCTCGACACCGACCCGCTCCGCGAGGCACGGGCCGAGGTGCAGTGGGCCATTCGCCGCGCCTACAAGCAGACCATGGGGCTGCACACCATGCTGTACCTGGTGCACTCCGACCCCGGGTACTTCGGCGGCGGCACCGAGCGCCACGTGATGGCGCTGACCCGCCAGCTCCTCCTCGACGGGCAGGCCGAGGTGTTCCACGTCTACCCAGACCAGGGCGCCGGTGAGTGGGTGTTCAAGGCGTATTTCCCTGGAGAGCCGAGCGACGAGCAGCTGAACGAGTTCATCGTCGCGCGCTTCGACGAAGACGCGCTCCCGCAGTTGCTGCAGGCGCTGGCACCTGAGGTCGACACGCTTCACGTGCACCACTTCTTGGGCTGGCCCCGGTGGTTCATGCGCTCCATTGAGCTGTTCGCGCACAGCCGGCGCCTGTTGACGCTCCATGACTACTTCGCGGCGTGTCCCTCGATTCGCATGATCGGCACCAACGGGTACTGCCGCGCCCCTGCCGATATGGCGGCGTGCAACAAGTGCCTGGTGACGGAGCACCGGTACAAGCTCGAGAACATCGAGGCCTACCGGGGCACGACTGCGCACTTCCTCGAGCAGTTCGACGCGGTCTTGACCCCATCAGAGGCGGCCCGCCAGGTGCTTCTCTCGGCCTACGAGGTGATCGCCACGCCGGGCGGAGGCTCGCTGGTCGACCGCGTGCGCGACCTGATCTCCGTCGCCCCGAACTTCTTGCTCGACGAGCCGCGAGACGACAGCCCGCACCTGGTCGACGGCGTGCCGAGGCCGAAGCGCATCGTCTTCTTGGGGGCGTACGCGCCGCCCAAGGGCTCGACGGTGTTCCAGTCGGCCACGCCGGCGCTCCTGGCGAAGGGGTACCGCGTCGAGGTCTGGGGCGCCGT
>JAEUJT010000153.1 GCA_016793525.1 Archangium sp.
GCGAAAGAAGCCGAGCGCCTGGTCACCGCGCGTTTGAAAGACGCCGAGCTCGTGTTGCGCACCGAGAACCCCACCGCGCGGCTCTGCGGCGACGAGGCCACACACGATCGCTTGGTCGAAGCCGAGAAGCGCCGGCTCGAGGTCATCGCCGAGCTGAAGCGCAACCCCGCGAAGAAAGATCAGCGCCTGCTCTTCGAGGTGCTGCGTGAGAGCGACCCGTCGCCGTCGGTGCGCGCCCTCGCCGGCGCTCGCTGACGGCGGCTTCGTCGTTCTGAGAGATACAGCGCCACCGCCGGTTGCGGCATCGGCCGCCACGCGTCGGTGGAGTGGGCGGCGCTCTGGAGCCTTGCGCGCCCGACGAAGTACTCACTGCGCGAAGCCGCTGATGCGCTTCGTGGCTCCGTGCAGGGCCTGTCGGCGCCTGCGGGCTATGGCTCGGCGTCGCCAACGTCGGTGTCGCGCGGGGGCCGTCGAACAGACGCCTCATTTCAACGACGCGGCTTCCGGCGAAGGCGCGTTCAACGCTTCGGCTTCGGGGCTTTGCGCGTGCCCGCCCCGTCGGTGCTGGGACCTGCGTTGATCGGCTTCGTACCCTGCGTTGGTGGAGCGATGGCGCGCACGGCCGCCTCGGTGGCCGAGCTCATGCCCAGCGTGCCGAGCTCCGCGCGCTCGACCCACCGCCACTCGGAGTAGCCGACCGGGGCCGAGCCAAGCCGCCCGCGCAGCGTCGCCGTGTGCAGATGGAGCCGGAGCGCGCGGTGGGTCAGCGTGCGCTCGACCACCGTCACCTCGGGGCCGATGGTGGCGCGTTCCCCGAGCAGCGCCTGCAGCGCCGTGTACCCATCGCGATCTTTCGTCAACGGGGCGGAGGGGAGCTCCCACAGCCCGCCGAACAGTCCGTGCTCCACCCGGCGCGCGAGCAGCAGCGAGTCACCTTTCTGAATGCCGGCCACCGCGAGCGCGAGCTCCTTCCGCGGCGCCGCGCGCTTCGGCGGAGGCAGCTCGTCGACTCGCCCGTGCGCCAGTGCGCCGCACCACGTCTTCACCGGGCAGAGCAGGCACAGCGGGTTGGCGGGCACACACACCGTCGCTCCCAGCTCCATCAGCGCCTGGTTGAAATCGCCCGGCTGAGGCCCGCTGACGAGCGCCTCCGCCACCGCCCAGAGCATTGCCTCCCGCGGCTTGTCTCCGGGGATGCCGTCGATCTCGAACAGCCGGGAGAACACCCGCGCCACGTTGCCGTCGACCAGCGGGGCCTCGAGCCCGAAAGCGATCGAGGCTACCGCGCCGGCCGTGTAGCGCCCGAAGCCAGGCAAGGTGAGCAACCCGTCGACCGAGTCGGGGAGGGCGCCACCGAAGGTCGTCATCACCTCGTTGGCGGCGCGGTGCAGTGAGCGCGCGCGGGTGTAGTAGCCGAGGCCGCTCCACATCGACAGCACGTCGGCCACCGACGCCGCCGCCAGCGCCTGCACCGTGGGGAAACGAGCCATGAAGCGCTCGAAGTACGGCACCACCCGGTCGACCTGCGTCTGCTGCAGCATCACCTCGCTCACCCACACGGCGTACGGCGTGGGTTCGCTCCGCCAGGGCAGGGTGCGGTGGCTCCGCGCGAACCACGCCAGCAGCGATGGCCGGAGCTCCCGCTTCACCGCGCTCGCTCGCTGAACCGCGGTGGTGGACGCCATTTACCGAGCCGTGGGGAGGAAGCTGCGCAGCTGCGTCACCAGATCGGCGATCGGCTTCGGCCCGGGGAAGAGCTTCTTCTCCCGCTCCACCACGTGTTGTTGATCGATCGCGTACAGCAGCGCGTTCTCGAAGGTGGTCTTCGACAGCGCCTCGGCGTGCACCACCGTGCCGGCCAGGTAGTCGGCCCGGCCGTTTTCGAGCGCCAGCTTGAAGAACTCCTTCTTGTCTTGCCCCGCGGCGGGCACGTCGGCCACCTGCTGCGCCACGATCAGGTACGACTCGATGGCGTCGTGCAGCAGCGTGCCGATGAACTCGATCTGCGGCCGCGCGTGGGCCTCGGGGGCGATCACCAGCGTCGCCTCGTTGCGCACCACCAGCCCCAACTTGTTCAGGTGCTCCACCGTGTCGGCGAAGAGCGTCTCGAAGCTCTGGCCCACCGGGTAGATGAACTCGAACTTCAGCAACCGGGACAGCAGCAGCGCACGGCGTTGCACGTCGGCGATGGCGGTGTCGGGCTCCGAGGCCAGCAGCGCGGCGGCCACGATGGTGCGGCCCGCGACCAGGTTGAGCAGCGTGTTCTTGTAGAACGACAGCTCGGCTCGGCGGTCGTCTTCGACCTGGTAGATCGGCTCGCCGCGCGCGGAGACGATGCGCACGTAGCCCTCGGCCGCGAACATGCGCATCGCGTCTTGCATCGGGCCAAGCACCGTCGGAGAGGCCGGCGCGTCGACCAGGTGCCGCGACACGCGCGCGCCCAGATCGTCGGCCACCCGGCGCAGCAGCACGATGCGGTCGACCAGCTCGCGCACCGAGATGCCGCGGCGGCGGTGGGCCAGCAGCGCCGAGGCCAGCAGCGCGTGCGGCGTCAGCGTCGACACCCGGCTGATTGCGTACATCACCCGGTGCCCCAGCGCGCGAACCAGGCCCTTCTTCTCGTCGTCGGAGATGCCGCGTTTGACGTCGAGCCCGCGCTCCTTCATCAACGCCGCGAGCGAGACCGGCTCCGCGAAGCTGAGGTGAATGCGGCCGTAGTTCTCGGTGAGCACGCTCGGCGCGGAGAGGAGGGCCTTCAGATCTTCCGGCTTCTTCTCGCCGCCGCGCAGCTCGTGGGTGTAGCTCGAGCCCTCGACGACCTTTTCGTAGTCGATGGCCGCGGGCACGAAGAGCAGGTCGTTGCGCGCGCCCTCGAGCACCGCGTCGACCAACCAGGTGAAGAGCCCCAGCTTCGGCGACAGCAGCTTGCCGGTGCGTGAGCGCCCACCCTCGGGGAAGAACTCGTGGTGAATGCCGTCGTGCACCAGCTTCTTCAGGTACGCCTTGAACACCGCCGTGTAGAGCGCGTCGCCCTTGAAGCTGCGCCGCAGAAAAAATGCGCCGCCGCGCCGGAGGAAGACGCCCAGGGGGAAGAAGCTCAGGTTCGCGCCGGCAGCGACCAGCGGCACCTGGTACCCGCGCGCGAAGAGCACGAAGCTCATGATCAGGTAGTCGATGTGGCTCTTGTGGCTCGGCGTCAGCACCATGGGCGCGTTCGACGCGGCCTTCATCGCCCGCTCAAGCCCCGGCTCGTCGACCTCGATGCCGTCGTAGATGCGGTTGAACATCCACGTGAGGAACGGCACCGAGCCGCCCACCACGCTCGGGCTGTAGCGCGCCGCGATCTCTCCGAAGAGGCGCTTCGCCGAGCGCGTCACCACCTCGACCGGCTTGCCCTTCTCGGCGGCGACGCCCTCCACCGCGCGCTGGAAGACCTTGTCGCGCATCGCCTCTTCGATCAGCCGATCGGTCGACTT
>JAEUJT010000165.1 GCA_016793525.1 Archangium sp.
CGAGGTGGTGCCGATGTACATGCCCTCGGCGTCGGTGTCGTGAATGTACAGGTCGTGCACGCGCACGTTGCGCATGGTGGCGGTGGGCACGCCGTCGGTCTTCAGCAGCAGGCCCGCGAAGCCGGTCTCCCAGATCTCCACGTACGAGAGCTCGTAGTCGGTGGCGCTGTTCGCCACCTTGATGCCGCTGTGGGCTTTGAAGAACTGCCGCACCTCGACGCCGTAGCGGCCGTGGCTGTTCGCGTAGTCGGCGTTCCAGTGGCCAGGGAAGTTCGCGTGGCCCGTTTGGCAAATGGGGTCGTATTGGCCGGTGAACACCCAGTTCGAGCCACCCAACAGCTCGATGCGCGCGGTGCCGTCGGTGCCCTGCACCCGCACCTGGCCGCCGCTGTTGGTGATGATGAGCGGGCGCTCCGGAGTACGCGTCGGGAGGTTGCCGAGGAGAATGGGCCGGTACGTGCCCGCGGGGATGTAGAGGCGGTCCAACGTCTGCCAGTTCACCGCCGGAAACGAGGTCTGCAGGTTCGTGTAGTACATGCTGCCCGCCGGCAAGGTGAACGTGTTGGTCGGCGGCGTGCACTGGCCGAACTGGTACCGCGAGCCACCGTCGACACCTCCGTCGGTGCGCATTCCGCTGTCGGGCACGCCGGCGTCCAGGGTGATGCCGGCGTCGAACGGAGCGCCTCCCGCGTCGGCAGTCCCGGCGTCTGGAACGCCGGCGTCAGGTGTGCCCGCGTCTGGAGCGCCTGCATCTGGAACTCCGGCGTCGCTCAACGCACCCGCATCGGTTCCCGCATCGTCAGCGGCGCCAGCGTCGAGGAGCTCGACACCTCCGTCTGACACATCACCACCGTCGAGTTCGGTCCCCGCGTCGGTCAGCCCCGCATCACCGGACCCGCCGTCTCGGACCACGCCGCCGTCGCGCCGTGGTGAACGAGAGCCCGCGTCATCGGCCTCGATGCCGACCTCACCAATGCACGATGTCAGGACGACGCACGCAGCGAGCCAACGAAGCATGGCTCAGCATACGTCAGCGCCGTGAGCCGCTGGGCTTCGGTGATGTGAACCGGAAGCGGTGGCCCGCATTTTCTGAGCAACGCCGAGGAGCGCCAGTCGCCGCCGCGAATGAGTCGCGGAACAGAGGAGAGCTCGCCCGGACACACCGATCGGATTCCACGGAAAATCCGCTCTTTGATTTCAGCGTGCCGGCCGTGCCCTGCTCTTAGCCCAGCGAGACCTTGATGGTGCCTTCGGCCAGCGCGCGGGCGATGCCGTCCATCACCACGCCGTTGACTTGAAACCCGCCGTCGTCGCTCTGTGAGATCCACCCCGAGGCGAGGAGCCGGGCCAGCGCGTCTTCGGTCGCCTCGCCCTCTTTCCCCGCGGAGAGCAGGTCCATCACGGTGCGCTCTTCGGCGCTCATCGCCGTCGCCAGAATCCGTAAGTAGGTGTCGACCACCGCGCGGCCGGGGTCGCTCTCGGCGAGCACGTCGAGCGACAGCACCTCGTCGATCTTGTCGGGGCCCACGTTGCCCTTGAACGACGCGGGCAGCCGGCTCGCCACCAGGTGGCACAAGGTGAGGAGCTCCCAGGGCCGGTTGCCCGACGCCTCGGCCAACGCTCCGAGCGCCTCATTCTCGAACGTCACGCCCGCGACCTGCGCCGGGGTCTGCACCAGCTGCACGAGCTCGTCGTCGCTCACGCCCGGCACGTCGACCGACGCCGTCACCGGCAGCACCACCGACTCGACGAGCGCGTCGGCGTCGCGGTGACGGTGGCACGCCAGCGCCACCCTCACGTTCTTCGGCACCGAGAGGAACTCACCGAGGAGCGCCGCGGCCGGTTCCGCGCCGAGCGTCTGCAGCACGATGGCCTCGTCGATGCCGACGAAAATCGGCGCCGCCAGCTCACCGAGCGCGTCGAGCGGCCGCTGCGCGGAGACCACGACATCGGTGGCGCCGACGCGGGTGAGGAATTCTTTCACCTTCACCACGAGGCGCGCGCGCACGGCGTCGGCGGTCTGTGGCACCCCGTCATCGCGTTCCGGGTCGCGGAGATCGACGAAGAAGCCCGCGCCACCCGTGCGCTCGGCCGCCCGCTGCAAAACGCCCTTCAGCAGCGTCGTCTTGCCGATGCGCCAGAACCCGCGGATGCACACGTGGGTGCCTCCGGTGAGCAGCGCGGCGAGCTCGTCTTCGAGGCTCTTTCGAGCGCGGAGGGCGTCGGGCACGTCGTCGAGCAGGTCGAGGTACGCATCAGCCAAGGAGTGAACGGCGTCAGGCATGGCGCAGCGTTTACCTGATTCTCAGGGACAGGCCACCACGTCGACGGTGTAGCTGATGGGAACGGTGAGGGCCGGCGCCGTGACGGTGACCGCGTAGCTGTGCCCCGCCTGGCTCACCCACCCCATGGGCACGAAGCGAATGGCGAAGCGGCTGCCGTAGTTCGCGCCCAGCGACGTCACCGTGACCGGCGCGCTGACCCCATTGTCCGTCACCGTCACCGAGGCGTTGGCCAGGTTGTCGGCGGTCGCGTAGGTCTGCACCGTCCACCCGGTCTTGTCGCAGGAGTTCCCGGCACCGACGGTGGGAATGGCGATGGCCTGCAGGGGAACCGGCCCCGGTGGAGGCCAGGCCGCGAAGCGCTTCGTCGCCGTGCCGCTGCCGCCGATGACCCAGTGGCAGCTCGCGCCCGACGTGCCTCCGATGCCCACGGGCCCGAGCTGATTCGAGAGGAACCAGCGCCGGTGTCCCATGGTCGTCGCGTTGCCGTAGTCCGACATGTACATGTCGATGGAGCGCACCGCCTGCCCGCTGGAGATGTTGCTGTTCCCGGCCGCGTCGGCGCCGCTGGCCGTGTAGCAAGGCGCTCCCGGCACCGGGGAGTGGCTCAGCGCGTTGGCGGCGTCTTGCATCAGCGCACATTCCTGCGCGGCCTGGTCGCGCGTCGCCGAGGTGATGACCGGCGGCAGGTCCGCGATGAAGCGGTAGGTGTTGAGCACCTTGAGCGCGTTGGCGCGGCCAGCCGCGGTCATGTCTCCGGCAGTGCACGCCGCGACATTGCCGTTCCACGCGCCTTCACTCAGCTCCGCGCGGTCGCAGCGCCACCGGAGGCACACCTGGGTCTGCCGGTCTCCGGTGATGTTCGCGCACGACGACGTCGTTCCCCCACCGCCGCCCGCGCCACCGCCGGTTGAGCCGCCGCCGCTTCCGCCATCGAATTCCTCACCCGCGACGCAGAGGCCTCCCGCGCACCGCTGCGAGTCGGCACAGGCTGAGCACAACCCTCCGACGGTTCCGCACGCAGCGAGTTGGTCTCCAGGCTGACAAGCGCCAAGCGCGTCACAGCAGCCGGAGCAGGTCATCACATCGCACGCGGTGCTCGAGGTCGCGCCGCCGCCGCACGATACGGCCAAACCCACCACCAGCATCCCGACGCTGAATCGCACCCGGCGACTCTACCTGCGCGGGCCGAGAGGCGCGCCACCGTGCGCGGTCACTGCGCGCCGTCGGGCTTGACCTTCGACTTCGTCTTCATGCGCACGATGCCGTCGAAGAGGTGGCGCTCGGTGTAGACGCTGCGGTGCGACGCGCGCTCTCCGGGGAGCCAGCTCTGCGGCCGCTCGAGCCACTGCAGCACCCGCACCTCGCCGTCGAGGGCGAACGGCGCCAGCACCTCGGGCGGCAGCTGTTTCCAGCAGCGGCGCTCCACGGGGCGGAACTCAGTCTCGAAGCCTTCACCCGCCTCGGAGTGCCGGCGGTGGTGGTCCAACGTGCCGTCGAACTGCCGCGAGATGTGAAACAGCTCGTGCAGCACGGTGGCGATGCGCTGGCGCGGCGTGGAGCGGCGGAAGAAGAGCGGCCGCAAGGTGATGGCGTACAACATCGTGCGCCCGTCGATTTTCACCAGGGGCTTGCGGCGCCCAGCGGAGTCGGCGCGGCGGCCACCGGAGAAGTACAGCGGCTTCACCGTGCCACGCGAGGCCCGGCGCGCTTCACCGGCCACCACCAGAATGCGCGACGCGTCGAGGTGACGAAACGACGGCATGGTCGCCGCCACGTGGGCGATGAACTGATGCACCGCCAACGTGAAGTCGGGCCGTTTCGACACTCGACTGGGCAGCGTACTCCCCCTCACCGCACCAGGCGCGCCATGATTTTCCACTGCGTCGCGGGCGAGCAGCGCTCTTGCCACACCACCACCAGCACGCCGTCGATGAAGGCCATGCGCGGCCACGCGGCTTCGCACAGCGGGTCGCCGTCGAGCACCAGCGGGTACGGCGTGGGGAAGCCCGCGCGCGGAGGCCCACCGAAGTCGACCGGGCCACCACCTGCGCCGCTCCACACCGAGCCGGCGATGGTCTTGAGCCGAATGTCTCCCCCGGTCGCGTACACCACGTAGACGTTCTGGCCCCAGTCGGCGACGTCGAAGCCCGCCACCGGCGTCGACGAAAGCGCGTACAGGTTGCTGCCGCTGTCGAGCCGCACCACGCTCAGCCCAGTCGCGGTCTGCATCACCGCGAGCGCAAGCCCCTGCATGTTCGTCACCTGCAGCGCGGTGATGCCAGTCGGCGCGGTGCCGGTCGTCTTCGTGCTCCACACCTGCGACGACGGGTTTCGGTACCGCGCCAGCAACGTCTTCGACACCCCGGAGACGATGGCCAGGTAGTCCTCGGTCGTGCTGAGGAGCGAGATGTCGCTCAAGCCCGTGGCGGCCACGTCGTTCGGCGTGAAGGCGCCCGTGCTCGGCGTATAGGTGTCGAGCAGCACCTGCCCTCCATCGTCGGCACGCGCGGCGCGCAGCGTACCGTTCCACACGCCCGGCGCTCCGGTCAGCCCGGTGAAGGGCGCCCACGTTCCATTTTCGGTGCGCCGAATGACCTCGGGCACCACGCCGCCGTCGGAGCCGCTGACGACGAAGAGCTGCGCGCCTCCATGGAACGAGCGCTGCATCGCGCCCACCGGGTTCACCGTGCCCGCCGGGAGGTTCAGCGCGGTCGCCGTCAGGGGGCAGGTCGGGTTGCACGTCGGCCACTGCGTCACGTCGAGGCCGGAGAGCCGAACGAAGTCAGTGCCCGACGCACCGAGCAGCTCGTAGCCTGGCGTCGAGGTGCTCGCGCCAGCGACGAACTGCGCTTCGCTCGGCAAGATGCCCAACGACGTCACCACCGGGCGCGGGTCGTCGTACGCCAGCGCAGACTCGAAGGGGCCGGCCCACTCCTCTTGAATCGCGGAGCTGGTGGAGGGACCAAACGGCACATTGTTGACCGTCAGCGGGCTGGCCGCGGTGTCGGTCATCGAGACCGTCGCGCTCCCGCACGTACCGCCGGTGGACAGCACCGAATACGCAGTGCCGGCCACCATCGCGCGCCCGACAACCTCTTCGACGAAGCCGTAGGACACCCCCGTGCACCCCGCGGAGAACGTGGCGCTCGCCAGCCGCTCACTCGCCCGCACGAGGAAACCGAAGCGACCCATGCGGGTGGGTTCGATGTTGTGGCTCACCACCGCCGGCGGCGTACCGTCGCGGTGACTGTTGTTCACCGCACCCGAGAGCGACGGTGGATCCAACGGGGCCTGGCCGGTGGCGGTCACCTGACACGACACCACTTGGTTCGCTCCGGAGATGGCGGGGGCCACGAAGCGCGGCGCCAACGTGTCACCGCTCAGCAGCGGCATCGACGGCGTGCACGCCCACGACACCGAATACTGAGGTGAGGCGACCGAGGTGGTGATGGCTGCGCTCAGCTGCACCTGCGGCGGAGAGGCCGTCACCAGAATGCTCTGCTGCGTCCCCGCATCGAGCGTCCAGTTGCCGGGGGCGATGCCGCGCACCGTGTAGAACTGCCGCGCCGGGTTGGAGCGCGCACCGACCGCATTGGTCACCCGCAGCTCGATGCCGGTCAACACGTCGGGCGCGGAGAACGCCACCGGGGGCAAGGTGAACAGCGCCTGCGCTCCTCCGTCGGTCACCAACGTGCCGGTGCCTCCGGAGACCACCGCCCACTCGTACTGCGTCAGCACCAGGCCGCCGTCGTCGAAGGAGGTCGATTGGAGCACCAACGTCTGGCCTCCGGAATAGAGCCCC
>JAEUJT010000082.1 GCA_016793525.1 Archangium sp.
CACCTTCCACCTCCGCGACGAAGGCGACACGCTGCTCGAGGCGCTCGACGAGGCGCTGGAGATCGGCCGGGCCTCGCGCGGCTCGGTGCACCTCGGCCACTTCAAGACGTTTCGGAAGCCGAACTGGCACAAATTGCCCGAGGCCATCGGCAAGCTCGAGGCGGCGATGCGCGCCGGCCTGTCGCTCACCGTCGACCGCTACCCGCACCTGGCGATGAACACCCAGCTCAAGTTTTCGCTGCCGCTGTGGGCGCTCGAGGGCGGTACCGCCGCGATGAAGGCGCGCCTGAAAGCCCCGGAGAGCCGCAAGCGCATCATCGACGAGCTGAGCCGGGTGTATTCATCTGAGGAGCGCGAGCTGATGATCTCCCTCGTGTCTCAGCCGCAGAACCGGCCGTTCGAGGGCCGCTTCCTCGACGAGCTGGGCACCGACAAGAACGTGTCGCCGCTCGAGGTGTTGTGCGACGTGTTGGCCGACGAGGGCGAGGCGGCGTTCGCGACCTTCTTCGGCATGAGCCGAGACAACCTCGATCGCATTCTCCAGCTCGACTACGCGATGGTGGCGTCTGACGCGTCGGTGCAGGCGATTCACCGGCAGTCGGGTGGAGGCCGGCCGCACCCGCGCTGCTTCGACACCTTCCCCTCGTTTCTGGCGGAGTGGGTCTTCACCCGCCGCCTGATCCCGCTGGAGACCGCGGTGCAGAAGATCACCTCGATGCCCGCCGATCGCGCCGGGTTGATCGATCGCGGCCGGTTGGTCGAAGGCGCGTGCGCCGATCTGGTGTGCCTGTCGCCCGACGCGCTCGGCTCGGCGGTGAGCTACGAAGAACCGATTCGCTTCCCCGCGGGCGTCGACCTGGTGATGGTCAACGGGCAGGTGGTCATCGATCACGGCCGGCTCACTGGGGCGCGGCCGGGCACGTTCCTCCGCTGGAAGCAACCGCCCGCGTAGCCGTCGGGGAGCGCAGCCTCAGGTGGTGCGGTCGTCTTTCTTGAACAGCTTGTCGGTGCGGCGGGTGTACGCGGGCGGCTTGAGCCCGAAGCTCGCGCCGAGCTCGGTGACCCAGGCGTCGATGCTCTTCGACTCATCGACCTGCACGTCGGGCACCGCCTGGGTGAAGGTCTTGGGCAACTTCCGAAAGCCGCCGGTCATCAAATACAGCACGCGCTCCTGCGGGCGAATGCGGCCCTCGTCGATGGCGCGCAAGATGCCGATGCCCGTGAGCAGGCCCGTTTTCTCCATGATCTGATCGGTGCCGGGCAAGGTGGTGAACTCGAGGCCTTTGGCTCGAAACCACCCCAGCAGCTGCGCGATGTACCGCTCGTAGTCTTCGTCGCGGATCGAGAGCATGTCGCCGCCGAAGTAGCGCATGAGATCGAAGAGCCGCGTGTAGTTGCGCTCGGGGTTGGTGTTGTACAGGCCGGGCTCGAGGTACTTCTTCGGCTCGGGGTGCACGTGCTCGGCGCTGATCTCGCGCTCGCCATTCGAGAACGCGCGCACCATGGGCGAGTTGCCCTCCTGCTGAAACCCGATGAAGCGGGGCACGGCGCGCCGCCGCAGCAGGCCTTCGCGCGAGAGCTCGGAGAAGCAGTTGTACACGCCGGTGGGGCCGTAGCCGGCGCACATCGCCTGGGCGATGCAGTCGACGCCGGTGTCGGTGCCGGCGTGCTCGAGCACGAACATGGCGCGCACCGCCGACGCCGCGAGCCGCCAGCGAATGTCGGGGACCAGCGGGAGCGCGAACTTGGTGGAGAACGCCAGGCTGAGCGCCTTCACCTGCCGCTCCGGGAGGTCGACCGAGATCAGCTTGATGCCGGGCACGTTGATGTTGGCGGCGTCGAGCTTGAAGAGCGTGCTCTTGGGGTGGAAGAAATAGACGTTGAGGTTGTGGCGACGGCCGTACACCGACAGCGCGTAGCCGAGGTTGCCGCCCGACGAGAGCACCACCGAGTCGAGGCCCGCGTGGTGGGCCACCGCCGTCACCAGGCACGCGTCGAGATCTTTGTAGGTGCCGGTCGCCATGAGGCTCGACTCGTCGCAGAGCAAGATCTCGACGCCTTTGTATTCGGCCAGCTTCGAGATGCGCGCGCCTTCGGCGATGCTCGCCGCCACGGCGTCTTCGCGGTTGATGGCGATTTGGAGATCGAGCTTGTCGAAGACCCGGTGATACCGGAGCAGCAGGCTTCGCTCAGCAGAGAACTCCTGATCGATCAGGCTGTTCCAATCGGGCATGGAGCGAAATCGTACTCCGCCCAATTCCTGGCAGGAATGAAGTCATTGGCTCACTTTCACCGCGGCTCTCGGTGCCTGGGCGCAGGTGTCGGGCGTGCACCCACGTGGAGAAGCTGTCGTACAGTGGCGTTTCAATGCCTTCGACCGCCAATGCCGACTCGCCGTTGCACGCGTTCACCAACGAAGAGGTCGAGGCGATCTTCGCCGCGGGAGCGCTGCGCACCTGCGCGCCCGGCGAGACGATTCTCACCGAGAACGAGCCCGGCGATTCGATGTTCTTCCTCATCGAGGGGCAAGCGGAGGCGCGGCTCCACAGCGGCAAGGCGGTGCGCCAGTACGGACCAGGCAGCTACTTCGGCGAGCTGTCGTTCATCAACCCGGGGCACCGGCGCAGCGCGACCATCGTGGCGGTCACCGCGGTTCGGCTGCAGGTGCTCGATCAGCAGAGCATTCAGTCGCTGAGCGCGACGCACCCGCGGGCGATCTTCACCCTGCTCCGCCGCACCTGCGCGTTTCTGGTCGACGCAGAGCGGAGCCTCATCGCCGACCTCCGCCGGCGAAACGCCGAGCTGCAGGAGACCATCAAGCGGCTCGACTTCACCCAGCGCCGGCTGAGCCAAGAGGAAGAGACCGCGCGCACCGACGGGCTGACCGGGCTGTTCAACCGCCGCGCCTTCGACGCCGAGCTGCCCACGTTCATGGAGCGCGCGAAGTCGATCGACAGCGGGCTGGCGTTGCTCGCGATGGATCTCGATCACTTCAAGCCGGTCAACGACACCCTGGGCCACGCGGCGGGCGACTTCGTGCTCAAAGAGGTGGGGAAGATCCTCCGCGAGAACGTGCGCAAGTCTGACCTGCCCTGCCGCATCGGTGGAGACGAGTTCATCATTCTGCTCGCCGACCTCACCGCCGACGCCGCGCGCACCCGGGCCGAGGCCCTTCGAGCGGCCATCGGCGCGTTTCCCCACCCTGGCAACGACCGCGGCATTCGGGTCACAACCACCATGGGCGGCACGCTCCTCCGCTCTGGCGAAACGCCGCAGGACTTCATGCACCGGGCAGACGAAGCGCTCTACGCCGCCAAGCGTGCGGGCCGAAACCGGGTGGGCTGGGCCGACTGAACGCAGCAGAAGCGCGTCGCGCCGGCGGGCTTTCGATCTAGCCTTCGTGCCCTATGGCGCACATGGACTTCGACTTCATCGAGGGCAGCGACGGTGGGCAGTTCGTGCTGGTGGGTGGCCCGCTGGTGCAGCTGCGGCAGCTGCTGGCCAAGGGCGACATCGAGGTCGCGGTCAAAACCTACGAAGACACCGGCGGCGCGGCGAGAGATGGGCTGCTCGCCGAGGCGTCGACGGCCTCGTTCGAGACCAAGCGGGGCATCGCTCAGCTGTTCCGGCGGGCGCGCGATTTCGCGGCGGCGGCGCGGGCATTTCAGTTCGCGCGGCTCGAGACCGAAGCGGCGACCGACTTCGAGCAGGCGGGGGAGTTTCTTGAGGCGGCGGCGTGCTGGAACAAGGCCGGCGAGGTGCTGAAGGCGGCGGCGGCCTACGAGCGTGCGGGGAAGATCGACGAGGCGCTCGAGCTGTACCGCAAAGGCGGCGCGACCGAGCGCGCGGCGGAGTGTCTGGCCCGCGGCGGCCGGTACCTCGAAGCGGCGCAGGCTTTTCGTACGCTGAAAAATACCCACGCCGAGGTCGAAACCCTCCGCGCCGGGCTCAACGCCGAGCCCACCAACGTCGAGCTGGCGGCGCGGCTGGCCGAGCTGATGGTGCACCACGGGCGAAAAGATCATGCGGCGCAGCTGCTGGTCGACACTGCCAAGCGCTCACCCGCCGCGAAAGATCACCCGCGCTTTCTCACCTTGCTCGCCGCGGCGCTCGACTTCATGGGCAACGCGCCCGCCGCCGCCAACGTGAGAGCTCGCTTGCAAGCGCTGCCCAAAGACGCGTCGGCGCCTGCGGTGGCCGAGGCCCCTCCCGCACCCGCCACGGCGCCCGAGCTCGGGCCCGACGCCTACGGCTTCCTCAAGGCCCTGCCGATGTTCGCCAACCTGGCGCTGCCCGACATGAAGGCGCTGTACCGGCTCTGTACGCTCCACACGTTCAGCGCCGGGCAACACGTCATCGAGACCGGCCACGCGGGGCGCGGGTTGTTCGTCATCGTCGACGGCCAAGTCGAGGTCTACGCCGGGCCCGACGCGAGCTCGCGGCTGCTCAACACCTTGGGCGTGGGCGGGTACGTGGGCGAAATCTCCCTGGTACAAGACGGCCCGACGTCAGCTCGGGTGACGGCGCGCACGCCGGTGAAGGCGCTCTTCATCTCGCGCGAGTCGTTCCTCGAATACATCTACGGCTTCCCCGCGGCGGCGCTGCGCATCTACCAGCTCTTCACCTTCAACCTGGCCGAGCGGGTGCGCGTACTGTCGGCAGCGCGGTAGCTGCGTGGGCGGTCAGCGCGATGTGCTGAGTCGCGTTTCACAGGCGAGCAGCAGCGCCTCTCCATCGGGCGGCAGAGGGCCAGCCACCAGGAAGTCGCGGAGAACGCGGGCTTCTTGCTCCGGCCAATCGCGGATCGCCACGGGCTCGAGCCGAACGGTCAAGTCCCCGATGGACAACGTTCCGGAGTCGATGCAGTCCAACACGCGCGGCAGGAAGTGTTTGAGGCTCCGTTCATCGCCGGTGGCGTTCCACACCACGTTGCGCAGCGTCTCCGGATCCAACGACGTCAGCGCCGTGTCGTTCACCCGCCGCTGAATGGCCCGAATCTCGGGATCATCCATCGTCCAATACGACGTGGTCGGAGAGAGCGTGCGGCGGTACGCGCGAAACACCGCGTACGCGCGCTGAACCGCTTCGCGCCTCTGGTTGATCGGCTCCATCTCGTCCCTCGCTCCTTAGACGCGCGCGTCATCGACGAGCTCCGGCTCTGGTCGCTCCGCTTGGGCTTCGTCGAACTGCGCCGTGCGTGCGAGGCGTTCTTTGGCGATGCGCTTCACCGCAAGTGAGGCCACAGGGTCCCGCAGCACCAGCGCGTTGAATTCCTTGGCCGGCAACCGGAGGGTCAGAACCGGACCGGCGGCGGTCACCGTGGCCGTGGCGGGGCCGTTGGTGAGCACGGAGATCTCACCG
>JAEUJT010000236.1 GCA_016793525.1 Archangium sp.
CTCGAGCAAGCGAGCGAACGCCGCGTCGTCGGTGGCTGACCAGATGACCAGGCGACCCCGGGGCGTCAGCGCGCGGCGAATCAAAGCCATGCCTTCGCGCGTGTACAGACGGGTGTTGCTCGGCCGCGACAGGGCGAAGGGCCCGTTGTCGACGTCGAGGAGAATGGCGTCGAAGGCCTCGGCCTTGGCCGAAATCGTCTTTTGCACGTCGCCGACCACCACCCGAACCCGGCCGTCGGCGAGGGGGTTCTCCGCCAGGTGCGCGACCTCGGTGCGGTTCCAGTCGACGAGCGCAGCGCTGGCCTCGCACACCGTCACCTCGGCGGAGGGCGCCAGCACGTCGAGCGCGGCGCGCAGCGTGTACCCGAAGCCCAGGCCTCCGATGAGCACCCGCGGAGCCCCGGTCGCCAGCCGCTCGCACCCGCGCTGAGCCAGCTCGTCTTCCGAGCCGTGCCGGGTGCTGCTCATCAGCAGCTTGCCCCCGGTGAAGAGGAGGAACTCGGTGCCTCGGGTCTTGAGCACCAGCCCGTCGGTCTCGGCCACCGTACGCAGGGGTTTCATCGGCGCACGGCATTGGCACCACGGGCGCTTTTGATCAACACTCACTGGTCTATGCCCGCCCGCGTCAAAAACAGCCCGCAAGCCAGGCTCAACACCTACGTCGGCTACGAAGAGAAGCGCATCGCGCAGGGAATCAAAGAGGGCACCCTCACCCCCGCCGAGGCCAAGACGGTCAAGGCCCAGGCCTCCGCGCTCCGCGGGGCCATGGCCGAGGCGATGAAAGACGGGTTCATGTCGGCCCCCGAGGAGAAAGCGCTCGATACGCAGCTCTCCATTCTCTCGAACCACGTCGCCGAGCTCGACCAGAACAGCGACAACAGCGCGCCTGAATACGCGTTGACGCTCATCGGCAACTCCATCTTCACGGCCACCAACAGCAAAGACCTCACCAAGGCCGAGGCCAAGGCGCTGAACTCAGAGCTGGCCGAGGTGCGCGCCGAGCTGCAACAGGCCCGCGCCGCTGGAGAGCTGACGCCCGACGACCTCAAGGCCATCACCCAGGCGACCAACGGCCTCGCCGACGAGCTGAAGAAGAACGTGAAGAACGCCGGCCGGGTGGTGTCGAAGCTGGGCTTCGAGCTGCGCTTGGCGCGCATGGAGCGCCGCCTCGCGCGCATCGAGAACGACCCGAAATCGAGGCGAGACCACGCGGTCGCGAAGAGCGAGCTGGCCATCTGCAAAGACACCATCAAAGAGATTCGAGCCAAGCTGACCGAGGCGCTCTCCGACGGCGCGCTCAACGCCAAAGAGCGCACCAAGCTCAAGACCCAGCTCAAGGGCGTAGAGACCTTCCTCTGGGACGCGCGCCTGACGCCAGCTGAGTGGAACTCGTGATCCGCCCAGCTGCTTGAAGCCACGCAACTTTCGATTCTCGATCTCCGAGAATTCACGACACGACGTCTTTCAAAGGGGTTTTCCATGTCCTTGATCAGCGCCAGCCAACTCAACCGCATCAAACTGACCGCCCGCATCGACACCGAAGAGAAGCGCATCTCGGCCGGTGTGAACAACGGCTCCATCACCCGCCTCGAGGCGAACGTGCTGCGGGCCGAGGTGGCGAAGGCGAAGGCCCAGCTCACCGCAGCGTTGAAAGACGGCTTCATCTCCAACGGAGAGAACAAAGAGCTCAACGCGCAGCTGGCGGCGCTCTCGACCAAGGTCACCGAGATGTCGAACGACGGTGAGAAGAAGGTCACCACCTTCACCCCCGAGCTGAAGCTGGCGGCGATGAGCCAGCGCATCGAGGCCGGCGTGAAGTCGGGTGCGCTCACCAAGGCCGAGGCCAAGGCGTTGAAGACCGAGCTGGCGGGCGTGCGCTCGCAGCTGCAGTCGGCGCGCAAGAATGGAGAGCTGACCTCGAGCGAGCTCGACGCCGTCACCAAGCGGCTCGGCGAGCTGGGCGCTCAGGTGACGAAAAACGTGAAGAACGCCGAGAAGGTGGTGAAGACCATCGGCCCCGAAATTCGCCTCACGGTGGCGGCGGGCCGGCTGGGTGCGGCGGTGGCGACGGGTCGAATCTCCGAGGCCGATGCGAAGAAGCTGCAGGCGCGCTTTGAAGGTGTGCTGGCCCAGCTGAAGAACGTGCGCAGCAACGGCGAGCTGACCTCGAGCGAGCTGGCGCAGATCAACACCGAGCTGTCGGCCCTCGAAGCGGCGCTCAAGGGCAGCATCGCCAAGCCGTTCCCGGCGCTGCTCAAGCGCCTCGCCAACGTCACCTACTAACCGCCCGTTCTGGTTGACCTTTTGCCCCTGGGTGGCCGCGCGCCGCCCGGGGGGTTTTTCTGTCTTGAGATCTCAGTGAGCCGTTTGTCCTGGCCGCTGCACTGTCGGTATGGTGATTGGCTCCGCTGTGGGCCGCGTCGTACGTCGTGGGGTGAGTCACATGTCAGTTTCGCTTTCGTTCCGAGTGCTGCCAGCACTGCTGGCGACGTCTCTCGCATCGTGCAGCCTCGACCTGTCTGTGCCCGAGACACCCAAGCGCGGAGGCCTCACCGGCCGCGTCGACACCCAGGGCCGCGTCACCGTGCAAGGCCACGAGGTGCAGCTGGTGGCCGACGACAACACCCAGAGCACCCAACGCACCGACGCGCAGGGCAACTTCACCTTCGGTGACCTGGCCCCGGGCAGCTACTTCCTCGAGGTGAAGGTGCCGGGCTTCGCGCCCTATGTGCGCCCCAGCATTCGCGTATTGGGTGGCCAGCAGTACGACGTGGGCGTCTTGGCGCCGACGTGGCTCCAGAACTCGCCCCAGGCGGCGACGGTGCTGGGCAAGGTGGTGGTCGAGGGCGGCTCCGGCGACACCAACGGCGCCCAGGTCGAGTTCGTGCTCGAGGGCGTCAACCAGACGGTGGCGCTGGCCGCGGTCACCAGCTCGGGCCTCTTCGTGCAGCGCGTCCCGCCGGGCACGTACACCCTGCGCGCGTCGCACCCGCTTTTCGTCACCCAGGTGTCGATGGGCGTGGTGGTGGCGGAGTCTGAAAACAAAGACATGTCGATGCAGCCCATGGTGCTGGCCCTCAACCCGGCCACCCTCACCGGCAAGCTGCTGAAAGAGGTCGACGGGCAGGCCGCGGTGGCCGCCTCGGGCGCGCTGGTCACCTTCGAAGGCACCGGGGTCACCACCACCACCGACACCACCGGGCAGTTCCAGCTGGCGGGCCTTCCCGCGGGCACGAGCGCGGTGCGCTTCTCCTTCGCTGGCTTTCACGACGCGGTGCTCTCGCGGCCGGTGCGCCTGGAGCCCGGCGCGACGACGACCGTGGCCGACGTGACGCTCCAGCTCGACCGCGGAGACCTCGTCGGAGAGGTGCGCACGTCTGACGGGCAGCCGGTGACCGACGCGACCGTCTCCATTCCGGGCACCACGTACGCGACGCAGGTGGTGGCCGACCCGACCGACGCCTCGCGGGGCAACTTCTCTCTCCGCGGGCTGCCCACGGGCGCCTACAGCGTGCGCGCGGCCAAGGCCCGCTACATCGCCGCGGTGTCGGCCAACACCACGGTGGTGGCGAACACCGCCACGCCCTTGCCGTCGACGCTGACGTTGGCGCTGCAGCAGGGCGACTTCGACATCGACGACGGAGACGCCACCAACGTCGCTGGCTACGCGCGCACCACCTCGGTGACGCTGAAGCTGAACTTCGCCAACGCCGCCACCTTTCGCGCGAGTGAAGACCCGACCTTCGCCAGCTCGAGCTTCGTGCCGTACACCGGCGGTGACCAGGCCTTCACCCTCTCCAGCACCCAGGGCACCCACGTGGTGTACGCGCAGTTCGAAGACGCCGCGGGCAACCGGAGCGCGACGTTCTCCTCGACGGTGGTGCTCGACAGCGTGGCCCCCGTCAGCCCGGCCATTCTCATCAACGGCGGCGGGGGCTTCACCAACCAGCCCAACCCGCTGGCGCTGACGCTGACGGCGAGCGACGTGCCGGCCCCTGGAGTCGATACCGTGTCGGGCCTGGGCGCGGTGCGGGTGACGGAGACGGCTCCGGTGGGCGGCCAGCTGTCGAGCACCGCGCGCGTGTACTTT
>JAEUJT010000243.1 GCA_016793525.1 Archangium sp.
CCGGCGCACCCGGGGCAGGGAGATGGCGTCGACCTGCTCCGTCAACCGCTCGTCGTTTTCGGCGAAGACCCTGAGGTAGGCGTGGGCCCGCTGCGCGAGCTTGAGCAGGCTCTCGTTTTCGCGCTCGAGCACGCCCTTGGCCGCACTCAGCGCCGCCTCGGCCGCAGCCACCGCGCGGTGGTGCTCTTTCACCTTCGCCACCGCTTCGTGCAGCACCGCCGCGTCGAGGTCGGGGAAGCGCAGCTCTGGCTGCGCGGAGACGAGGAGGATCAGCTGCGCGACATCGGGAGAGATCAGGTCGGTTTCGTTCATGAGCTGAACTTTTGTTCAGTCAGGTAGAAACCGCGAGCGAAATCGACGCCGGGTTTACGGGCCCCAGTCGGGCGTCGACACATCAGACATGCCCGCCGGGAGCGCCAGCTGCACGGTTCCGTCGGCCGTCATCACGAAGAGCTGCTGGCCTCCGGCGCGCGTCGAGGTGAAGAGAATGAGCCGGCCGTTCGGCGAAAACGAGGGCTCTTCGTTGCTGCCCGCATCTTGGGTCAGCCGTTTGATCTTCTTCGTCGCCACGTCGACGGTGAACAGGTCGAACGCGTTGCGCTCGTCACGGGCAGTGAAGGCGATGACGTCGCCGCGAGGGCTCCAGGCCGGGGTGGTGTTGTAGTTCCCCTGAAACGTGAGGCGCTCCACGCCGCTGCCGTCGGCGTTCATCACGTGAATTTGCGGCGTGCCCGAGCGATTCGAGACGAACGCCAGGCGCTTGCCGTCGGGGCTCCAGCTCGGGCTGGAGTTGAGGAAAAACTTCGTGTCGGTCGCGGCGACCGGGTTGGTGCCGTCGGCGGCGGCGATGAAAATCTCGGCGTGTTCACCGTCTGAGACCGAATACGCCAGGCGCTTGCCGTCGGGCGAAAACGCCAGCCCGCTCACCATGCGACCAGACGATACCAGCGGCGTCACGTTGCCCTGGCGCCAGAGGTAGCCCTCGGGCTTGCCGCGCCGGTACGAGGTGAAGCCCACCGCGCCGCTCGGCTGCACCGCCGGGAGCACGTTGACGCTGCCGCTGGTGAGCGCCACCGCGCCCCTGCCATCCCAATCGGCCAGGTACACGTCTTTGCCTTCCTTCGAGCGCCGCACGAAGGCGATCTTCGACTCGAAGGGGCCCGTCTCTTTGGCGAACTCCTTGTAGACCGCGTTCGCCAGCTTGTGCGCCAGCCGCCGCGCGTCTTTCAATGTGCCCGCCTCGCTCACCTTCAGCACTTCGCGGCCGGCGTTGACGTTGAACAGCCGCAGGTCGGCTCGCAGCGCGTCTCCGTCAGACGACAGCTGGGTCTTCACCAGCGACTCGGCTCCGACGTTCACCCAGTTGGGGAAGGTGATGCTCGTCGCGGTGACGCCTTCTTTCGCGTCGGAGAGGAAGCTCTTGCGATCGATCATCTGGAACAGCCCGCTCGCCTCGAGATCGAAGGCCAACGCGCCGTCGAGCTCGGCCGCGGCTTTCTTCGCGCCGTCGTCTTGCGCCACCGGCACCGCGACCGCGAGTGGGGTGGGGCGAAAGTTGGCGCCAGAGACGCTCAGCGTCGGCTGTTGAGCCCACGACCCAGCGGCCAGCAGCACCGACACCATCAACGCATTTCGAATCATGGCCAACCTCACGGAGTGAACTCGATACCGATGCCCGTCTTCTTCAAGTCGTCACGCAGATGCGCCGGCGGGGCGGTGAACGGCGCCGCCCGTTTCACTGCTCCGACGACGGCGTCGTCAAACAATTCGTTTCCCGACGGTTTGCTCAGGTTGACGTCGAGCAGCTGCCCGTTCGGCCCGATGCGCATCGACACCGTGGCGCGCAGCCGGCGGCGCTCCGCCTCTTCGATGGAGCTCGACACGTCGTAGTTGCGCTTCACCACCGCGGTGAGCAGGGCGAAGTACCGCTCGCCTTCTTGCTTCGCGGAATCGCCGTCGGCGTCTCCGTCGGCCGCGCCTTCGAGCTCTTCGGCTGGAGCGGCTCGTGCCGTCTTGTTCAGCGCGTCGAAGAGGCTCTTCTTCGTGTCCTTCGCCGGCTTGGTGTCAGCAGGTTTCTTCGGTTCTGGCTTCGCGTCTTTGGTCGGAATCGCCACCGCTGCAGGCGCAGGGACCGGTGCGGGCACATCGACCGGCTTGGCGGCTGCGGGAGGCGGCGGGGGAGGGGGCTCTTCTTTCCGCGGCAGCAGCTTCTCGTCGCGCGGCTTGCCGAGGCGAACGAGAGACGCGGTGATTGGCTTCTGATCCAGCGCGTGAATCGGAGCGCCCCACAGCCACGAGAACAGCAGCGCCGCACCGACGAGCCCGGCGTGACCGGCGAGCGAGGCCATGAAAAAGGGCACCAGCTTCGACGGGCGGGGGCGCAGCAGGCTTTCGGCGGCGGCAGTCATGTCGCGCAGGTCACCGCTTCGACGCCTTCGAGGCCCCCAACGGGTCCGTGATCATGCCGACATTCGTGATGCCCGCCCGCTGCGCCGCCGCCATCACGTCGACCACGATGCCGTAGGGCAGGTCTCGGTCGGCGTGCAGGTACAGCTCCTTCTCGGCTTGGGCCTTCACGTTGGTCTTGAGCTTCTCTTCGAGCTCCTCGAGCTTCACCTCGGCCTCGCCGATGAAGACGCGCTTCTGCAGGTCGACGGAGACCACGAGCTTCTTGTCGTTGGCCTCGACTGGAGCCGCCTTCGTCTCCGGCAGGTTCACCTTCACGCCCTGCTGAATGAGCGGGGTGGTGACCATGAAGATGATGAGCAACACGAGCATCACGTCGACCATGGGGGTGACGTTGATCTCGCTCATCGTGGAGCGACCGCCCGCGCTTTTGCCCCCTGACATGCCCATCGCTCAGCGCCTCACTTGAAGAAATGCCGCTTCACGATGTTGAGGAAGTCGTTGGAGAAGTTCGACATCTCGGTGTCGAAAATCTTGATGCGCGAGACGAACGAGTTGTACGCGATGACCGCGGGAATCGCCGCGAACAGGCCGGCCGCCGTCGCCAGCAGCGCGTTGCCGATGGGCGCCGCCACGGTGGTGATGGTCGCGTTGCCCTTCTCAGCGATCTCGTTGAACGCCCCGAGAATGCCCATCACCGTACCGAACAGCCCGATGAACGGCGCGGTGCTGCCCACCGTGCCCAAGAAGGCCACGTTCGCCTCGAGGGTCGTAATCTCTGCCAGCGCCGCGCGCTCGAGCGCCCGCTCGACGTTTTCGATGCCGCCCAGCCGCTCGGCCATGGCGCCTTCGGTGCCGCCCTTCTGCTGCGCCAGCTTCGAGAGCTCTTCGTACCCGGCGCGAAACACCCGGGAGAGCGGCGAGCCGTCGAGCTTCTGCGCCGTCTGAAAAATCGCGTCGAGGCGCGACGCTTTCCAAAAGGTGTCGAGGAAAGAGACCGATTCGACCCGGGCCTTGCGCAGGTGAATGGTCTTCATGGCAATGAGCGCCCACGAATACGCCGACGCGGCCGCCAACACGATGAGGACCAGGAGCTCGACGAACGACGCGCTCTTCAACACATCGATGTAGTTGATAGACGCCCAAACCATGTCGTGCCCGTACCATCGCGCCACAGGTGCAGCAAGGAAATGCCCCAGGAGAATCAAAGAGTTGGCTCACCTGGTTGAATGGCGTGAAAGTGGCTACGTCCGAGGCTCAACCATGAACACACCTTCTCGATTCCTGGCTGCATTCGCGTTGACGGCGGTGATGAGCGGCTCCGGCTGCGTCTGCGTCATCGACGGCACCAACCGCTCCGGCAACATCACCTACCTCTGGACCTTCGGCGGGCAGCCCTGCGCGGTGGTGCGCGACGTGGCCACCGTGCGCATCTCGATGCCGGGCCAGGTGCTGCAGAACGGCGGCGTCTATGGCTGCCTCAACGGCACGCCAGGCACTCCAGGCATCACCCTCTTCGACTTTCGCCCCGGCACGTACCAGTACACCATCGAGGGCCTCAGCAACGTGGGCCAAGTCATCTACGCGGCCACCGGCACCGTCACCGTGGCGGGCGACGTGACGGAGAGCGTCGACCTCCAGCCCACCACCGCCGCCACCGGGTCTGCGCTGGTGACGTGGCGCTTCCCGGCCGCAGGAGCCTCCGCCAGCCCTGGGTGCGCGGGAGCGATTCCCGGGGCGGGTGAGACGACGGCTGGCATCTCCTTCATCGACCTGGTCATCGACGGCGCCGCGCCAGTGCGGCAGGCGTGCGCGAGCGGCATCGCGGGCACGCAGGGCGTGCAGCTCTCCAACCTGGCGGCGGGCGCGCACACCGTCGAGCTGCGCTCGGTCGGCGCGAGCGGGTTTCAGTACCACGGCGTCATCAACACCCTCACCATCATGGCCGGCGGCACGGTGGCCGCTGAGTTCCAGCTGCAGTGGGTGACGGGCAGCCTCCCCATCAAGTGGCAGTTCGTGAACACCACCCTCGCGCAGACCTGCGCCCAGGCCGGCGTGACGACCGTGTTCATCAACCTCCGCGACGCGCAGGGCTCCTTCCTCTACGCCGACGCGGGCATCGACTTTCCATGCTCCAACCTCGGCGTGCAGGGCGCGACGTTCCCGTACCTGACCGGCGGCACGTACCAGCTCTACCTGCAGGGCATCGGCGCGGGGAACACGCTGTACCGCTCGAACCAGCTGACGCCGCCCACGGCCGCGGTCACCGCCGGCGCCTTCCCCCAAGTCGATGGGTCGACGTTTGCGGTCGAAATGCGCTACCCGTAGCGCACATGGTGAACAGCTAC
>JAEUJT010000093.1 GCA_016793525.1 Archangium sp.
GACGTCGGGGCCGCAGCCAGCCAGCGTCACGGCACAGCCGAGCACCACCATCTTCGAGGGAAATCGAGCCATGGCGCACCCTGTAGCGCCGTGTCGCAGCGCGTTGCAATTCAGTTGAAACATCGACCGCTTTCCGCGCGCAGGTACACTTCACGGCGAATGACCGAAGGTCGCTCACCGGTACACCGCATCATCGACACCTTCTCGCGGGCGTTGACGGGGCTCGGGCTGCAGGTGCCTCCGCTGTTCATCGAGCGCTGGGGCGTGGCGGTGCACCAGTCGCTGTCGTCGCGCGCGCGGGAATTCCACACCCACCAGCACGTGCTCGACTTGGTCGCTGACGCCGACCCGCTCGAGACCATCGCGGCGCTGTACCACGACACCGTGTACGTGCAGGTCGACCTGGGCGTGCCCGAGCACTTCGAGTCGCTCCTCTCCCCGTTCATTCGCAAAGAAGACGCGGGCTGGCGAATTCAGGCCCACGCGGCCGACGACCCGACCGCGCGCGACGTGCTGCACATCTTCGGGCTGCAGGCAGGCGCGGTGCTCACCACCACGACCGGCCTCAACGAGTTCGCCAGCGCGTTGGTGGCGGCGCGCGAGCTCGAGGGCGTGTTGACGCGAGAGCAGCTGCTCGCGGTGTCGGCGTGCATCGAAGGCACCATTCCCTTCCGCGACGGAGAAGGTGACCAGCTCGTCACCCGCCTCACCTCGCTCGGGCTGGCGATGTCAGACGTGGCGCCGATGGTGCGCCGCGCGGTGCGGCTGTCGAACAACGACGTGGGCAACTTCGCCGAAGAAGACCCGGCGCGCTTCCTCGACAACACCTGGAAGCTGCTGCCCGAGACCAACCCGTCGCTGATGATGCCCACCACCTACGGCGTGCACGACTACCGCGTGGCGCTGATGAAGATGGAGGGCTTCTTGAGCCACCTGCCGGCCGAGCGCGTCTTCCACGCGTGGGACGGGGAGCCTTCGCCCGCCCACCACGAGCGCCGGGTGACGCTGGCCCGCCGCAACCTGGCGCTGGCGGTGCGGTACATGCGCGCGAAGCTGTATTCGACCAGCCTCATCGAGGCGCTGGCGGTGGAGAGCGGCGGAGACGCGCCCATCGACTTCTTCCTCGGAGGCATCGCCGAAAACGGCATGCCCGTGCGCCGCATCGAGCAGTACCTGCCGCAGCTGCCGGTGGCGGGCGATGGCCACGAGCCGATGTTGACGCGGTTGCTCCAGGCCGGCCGCACCACGAGCTCGAGCTTCGACACGTCTCCGTCGCCGCTGGCGGCCTTCTTGTATTCGGCGCTGGGCGAGGCGCGCACCATGGCCGGCTACGCCGAGGCGCACCGCTGGTGGAAAGGCGAGGTCACCGCGCGGCAGTTCCTCACCATGCAGCCGGTGGAGACGACGGCCGGGCTGGCGCTGGCGGCGGCCGAAATCGCTGACACCCGCCGCGACGCGCTGCACACGCTGGCCAATACGCTCCGAGGGAAATGATCGATTTCGGGTCCAGCGGCAACGCATGGACATGAGCCGACGCCTCGCCCCCTGCCTCGCCCTCGCCCTGTGCACCGCGGCTCCCGCGTTCGCTTGCTGGCCCCGCACCAGCCACACCGTCATCAGCTTCTTCGGCATACCGCTCGGGGTGAGGACTCACGTGCAGCCCTGCGTCGAGGTCGCTCCGGTGGTGGTGGCGCCACCCCCGCCGCAGGTGGTGTACGTGCCCGCGCCGACGCCTCCGCCCGCGGTGGTCTACGTGCCCATGGCCGCGCCCGTTGCCCCCGTCGCGCCCGCGCCTCCGCCGCCTCCGCCGCCCACCGTGCAGGCCAAGGTGCGTGACGACGACGGACCCGCGACGATTGGCCTCAAGTACCTGCCGGGCTCGAGCTCGAGCCTCTCCGCGACGGGCTCGACGGTGACCTTCGGCCAGCCAGGCTTTGCCCACAGCCTCGGGCTCGAGGTGCGGGTCAACCGGTGGTTCGCCTTTCGCAGCGACTACGAGCGCCGCGCCGACAGCCACAGCTGGGACGCGCTGGGCGTGAAGCTCTCGGTGCCGACCAAGGTGTTGTCGCCGTACGTGTCGGCCAGCCTCTCTGGGAGCGAGGCCTACGCCACCGCCAACCGCTTTCAACTCGGCGCAGTGGGCGCCATCGGCGTGGACCTGAAAGTGGGGCGTCACTTCTTCTTCGAAGCCGAGCTGCGCTACCGCACCACGCCGTCGTCGTGCTGCCGCGACGTGCCGCAACTCACCGGGCTCATCGGCGGAGGGGTGGCCTTCTTCTGATGAGTCGGAGCGCAGAGGGGTACACTCGCTCCAATGCGCGCGATGGCGGTGTGGGCCGCGGTGGTGCTGTGTGGGTGTGACTTCAATCTCTCGCTGCCGCCGGCCTTCGAGACCGACTCGACGGCTCCATCGTTCGCCAACCCGCGGCTGACCCCCACCGCGGCCACCCGCGGTACGCCGGTGGTGTTCCACTTCTCCACGAGCGAAGCAGTCGAGGCCGCGCCGTCGCTCCAGGTGAAGGTGGCCGGCGTCAACGTGGCGGCCGACTGCACCGCCAACGGGCTCGACGTGTCGTGCCCCTTCACCGTCGACGCGCCGGCCTTCGCCGAGGGCAATGGGGCCATCGAGGTGCGCGCCACCGACCTCGCCGGCAACGCCTCGGAGCCGTGGCTGCCCGCCCTCGCGCTTCGCATCGACTACACCGCGCCCACCATCACCCTGCGCAACGCGCCGCTCCAGGTGCCGCAGAGCACGGTGCTCAGCTTCGACGTGCACCCCACGGAGCCCCTGGGCCTGCCGCCCAACATCGCGGTGATGCCGGCGGCCAGCGCGTGGCTCAACAGCCCCTTCTCCTGCTCGCCCGCCACCGGAGACGACTTCACCTGCTCGGCCACCATTCTCGGCAGCGCACCGTTCGGCACGTACACCTTCGGCGCCTCTGGAGCCGATGTCGCCGGCAACCGCGCCACGTCGGCGAGCTCGACGGTGGAGGTCATCTCCGCGGTGGCGCCCATTTCGCTGCGCGACGCGCTGGTGACGCCTTCGTTCTCTCGCGGAGGCCAGCCCGTCGCCGTCACCTTCGCCAGCGCCGAGCTCATCACCCAGTGCACCGTGCGCCTCGGCTCGGCCACCGGCCCCACCGCGACGTCATGCCAGCTGGCCCCCAACTTCTTGGGCTGCACCTGCGTGCTCGTCATTCCCACCAGCGGGTACGAGGGGCCCACCACCGTGCTGCTCGACGCCACCAACGGCTCACGCGTGGGCCACCTGGAGACGTCGGTGGCCATCGACCTCACCGCGCCGGTGGTGACGCCCTTCGCGTGTACGTTGCTGCGGAGCCCGGTGGGCACGAGCGACGTGGTCTCCGTCGCGCTGGCCCAGCTGTTCGACCCCATCGACGGCGGCACCGCCTTCGCGCAGCAGGGCCTGCAGACGGTGCGGCTGTGGGGGCCCGACGGCGGCGCGCTGTTGCTGGCGTTCGACGCCGGCGTCGACTCCGTGCTGGTGCCCGACTCCATCGGCGCGTCGCCGCAGCGCGTGTGGTGCTCGGCCCTCGACACCGCGGGGAACGAGAGCCCCAAGGTGCTGGCCATCAACGAAGACACCGCGCCGCCGCAGGTGACGTCGTCGTCGGTGGTGCTGACGCGCAACCCAGTGGGTACGCCCGACACGGTGCACGCCCTCCCGGGAGGCATTGCCGACGCGGTCAGCCCGCTGGCGACCTTCGAGCTGCGCGACGGGAACAACGCGCTGCTGGCCACGGGCGCGTACGACGGGGGCGGCTTCGGGCCCGTGCCGGTGGGGAGCGGCACCTCGGCGCCGAAGCTGGTCTTCCTCGTGGCCACCGACAAGAACGGCAACGCCACCGCGTCACAGCCGGTGGCGGGCGGCGACCAGACGGCGCCTCAGCTCGCGACGGGCGGGGCCTTCATCGAGCGCCGCGACGCCGGAGTCCCCGACCGCGTGTCGCTGGTCAACGCGTACCTGCCGCCCGGCTGTGTCACCGCGTCGGTGCGCCTCGCGCGGACGTCGACCGGCGCCGCGGAGGTGACGTGGACGCCGTTCGGTCCCGACGTGTTGGACATGGGCACCGCCACCAACGCCCCGCAGCGCGTGTGGGCCACCGCCACCGACAAGTGCGGCAACACCTCCTCGGCGGTGGAAATCATGGCCGGCGCCGACACCGTGGCGCCCACCACCACCGCGAGCGCGGCCTCGTTCGTGCGCAACCCGGTGGGCCAGCTCGACCGGGTGCAGGTCCCCGTGGGCACCTTCCCCTCGCCGGGCTGCGCGGTGGTGACGGTGGAGCTCCAGCCGGGCGACGGCGGCACCGAGTCGTACGCCGCACCGGGCCCCAGCAGCCCCATCGACCAGCCGGTGGGCACGCCGACGTCGGCGCCGAGAAGCGTGATGCTGCGGCCCATCGACAAGTGCGGCAACGGCGGCACCTTCACGCAGGTCCCTCCAGGCGGAGACCTCAGCGCGCCGGCGGTCGACACCTCGAAGGTGGGCATCACCCGCACGCCGGTGGGCTCGGTCGACTCCGCGCTCTCCCAGCCCGGGGCCATCACCGGGGCGCCGTGCGCGCCGGTCTCCGTCACCCTCACCAACGCCGCGGGCGGCTCTTTCCTCGACGGAGGGTTCGGCGTGGGCGCCGCGGTCACCGACGCGGGAACGCTGCCCGTGCTCGCCGACGGCACCTTCCTCGCGGCCGCGGTGGGCCACACGACGCTGTCGCTGCCGGCGCTGTACCTCACGGCGCGCGACAAGTGCGGCAACGTGGGCCCGGTCACCGCTGGGCAGCTCAACGCCGACCTCGCGGCGCCGACGGTGAACGCCTCGCTCCTGACGGTCATCGACCGCGTGCATCCCACGCCGTTCGACGGAGGCACCGGGCCCGACGAGATTTTCGGGAGCGCGGGCGCCGTGTCTGACGCGGTGTCGGGCCCGGCGATGGTGGTGGCACTCGGCTACGCCGACCTCTTCGCCTACACCTCGGGTGGGTACAACATGGTGACCACCGCCGCCCTGCTGCCCTCGGGCGCGCTGCCCAGCGTGGCGGTGGCGCCGACGTCCCGGTACGTGGGCATCGCCGCGCGCGACAAGGCGGGCAACTGGAGCCCGTCGACGACGCCGGGCCACGTCGACCTCGCGTTGTCCAACGCCGGCGCGACGGGCACCGGCACGTGCTGCCCCGACTCGGGCCGGGTGACGCTGCGGTGCGTGCGCGCTCCCGGCAAGCTGTCGACGGCATCGCCCGTGCGCTCGCTGATGCTGCGCACCCGGCTGGGCGACGTGGGCAAGCTGCACGCCGCCGACGGCCAGTCGTGGGACTGCACGGGCTCGTCGGTGAGCACCGGAGGCACCTGGCTCAGCACCCCCGACGCCACGGGCACGCCGCGCCGCAACGCCGCGCTCGGCTACTACCCCTGGTTGGACATGATGATCGTCCTCGGTGGGCGAGACGTCGACGGGAACCCCGTGACCGAAGCGCGGTCGTGCTCAGGCGGGTGGTTCATCCACGCCTACTCCGGTGTGCCGACCCGAGAAGGGGCGGCGACGGCCACCGAGTGGTGCGGCGACTCGCTCTTCGTCTTCGGTGGCTTGGACAGCACGGGCACGCCCACGCGGCAGGTCGACGAGTTCACCCGCGAGAGCGGCACGCCGTACTGGCGGCGCCACCCCGACAACCCGTTCAGCACCATGGCCTTCTCCACCGCCACGAGCGACTGCTCCAGCGGCCAGCGCCTCTTCACCCTCACCGGGGGCACGAGCGACGCGCGCGTGTACACCTTCAACGCCGACACCGGGGTGTGGACGGTGAGCTCGCCCGCGCCTGCGCCTCCGGTGATGACGCAGGGCGCGTGGGCGCTCGACCCGGTCAGCAGCCAGGTGGTGCTCTTCGGCGGCGCGCAGGGCCCCACGCCGCTGGGCGACCTGTACCGCTACGCCGGCGGCGCCTTCACGCAGCTCAACCCCTCGCCCAGCCCCTCGGCGCGCGCGGGACCCTCGGCCATCACCAACCCGTACTCGCGCGCGCTCCACTGGGCCGAAGGGGAGACGGCCTCAGGCCCCACCGCCGAGAACTGGCGCTTCTATAACCAGAGCACCTCACTCGAAGACGGAGGCACCGCGGCCGCTGGCTCCTGGCACCCGGCAGCGCCCAGCCCGACGCCAGCGGCCGGCTCCAGCGGAGCGTGGGGCGTGGGCTTCGGCGCGTGCACGTATGGCGGCTCGTCCGATGGCGGCCTCGCGACCAGCCCCGGGGCCACGCTCCGCTGCTACCGGCCGCCCGCTCGGCCGACGGAGCAGGGAGCGCTGCTCACCGTCGAGCTGCCCTTCGTCGGCACGTCCACCCCGGTGCGCCCGCAGTTCGACTTCACCGGCATGGCCTTCGCGTCGTCTGACGGCGGCGCGCAGCAGACGGCGGTGCGGCTCCTGGCGTGGACGGGCACGTCGTGGCGGGTGCTGGGCGAGGCCCTGGGCGATGGCGGCACGAACGCCAGCGTCCGTTTCACGGGTGATGCGGGCGTCATGTCGGGCGGGCGGTTGTTCTTCGCCGTGGAGCACCCCACGTCGACCGACAACAACGACTCGGCGGCGAGAGTCTCCATCGACCACTTCGAGCTGCGGGTGATTCAGTGAAGCGGCTCGCGCTGTGCCTCACGGTCCTCGGAGCGATGGCCGCCTCGGCCGCGCCGGCGAAGCCTGGGAAGGGCAAACCCAAAAAAGCTCCGGTCACGAAGCCTGCGCCAGAGCTCCCCGCCGCGCCAGCGCCCGTCGTCGCCCCGACGCCAGCTCCAGCTCCAGCTCCAGTGGCCGGGCCCGACGCCGAGGGCCGAATCAAGCTGGCGGTGTACGACTTCAAGGTCAACAACGTGTCGGTCGCGGCGGCGGAGGCGTTCAACTCGGTGCTGGCCGATTCCATCGCCAAGCTGGGCGTGTTTCAGGTCATCACGCCGCAGGCCATT
>JAEUJT010000100.1 GCA_016793525.1 Archangium sp.
GTTGTCTTGCTGGCCGCCGCCTGCCTGCGCAAATGCCGGCGCCCCCACCATCACCGCCACACTCGCCAGCACTGCCTTCATTCCGTTTCGCATTGGTATTCCTCCGGGTTCCCTTTTCCTTTCAGCATTCTCCGCGCCAGCGACCAGTTGTCGTATTTTCAACCATTTAGCCTTCTGGGTTTGGGGGGGACTCCCCACAGTTCGCGGGGTGGAGTCACTGATCGCAGCCCCCAGGTCGCCGATCAGCTAACTGCGCGGCCATGGCGCTCCCGCTGGCGGGCCTGACGGTGCATCAGCTCGTGCCGACCTTCACGCCAGGTGACGCCATGGGCGCCGCCGCGGTGGGGTTTCGGCGCGCGCTGCGCCGTTTGGGAGCGACGGGAGAGCTCTTCGCCGGCGAGACGGCGGTTCCCGCCTTGGTGCGGCCGGCGTCGCAGCTGCGCGCGGAGGGCCGCGACACGCTGGTGCTGTACCACCACGGCATCGCCTCGCCGCTCGCAGGCCAGCTGATGCACCTGCGCTGCGCGACGGGCGTCGTCTTCCACAACATCACACCGGCCCGAATGTACGCGGGCACGCGCCTCGAGGAGCCGCTGCGTGCAGGCCGAGCCCAGCTCGCAGCGTTGGCGTCCACGGTCGATGTCTCGCTCGCGGTGTCGAACTTCAACGCGCGGGAGCTGCTCGCAGCGGGGCACGCGCCGGTGCACGTCGTGCCGCTGTTCATCGAGCCAGAACGCTTCGCGGCAACGACGCCTCCGTCGCCTCGGCCGATGACGATGCTGTCGGTCTCCCGAGTGGTGGCGCACAAGCGGGTGAGCGACGTGGTGGCGCTCCACCGCGAGGTACGAAGCCTGGTGCCCGACGCGCGCTTGCGGTTGGTGGGAGCGACCTCGGGAGACCACCGCGCCTTCGCAGCGCTCCAACGCGAAGCCCGCGCAGTCGGCGGAGTCGACTTCGTGGGCCGGGTCTCTCACGCGCAGCTCGTGGCGGAATACCGGGGCGCCGACGTCTACGTGTCGATGAGCGAACACGAAGGCGTGGGCGTACCGTTGCTCGAGGCGATGGCGGCCGACGTGCCGGTGCTGGCATTTGGCGCGGCGGCGGTGCCGGAGACGATGGGCGGCCAAGGGCTGGTCTTCGACACAAAACACTTCGCGGCGCTGGCGGAGGTCGTCGCGTTGCTTCGTGCCGATGACTCGGTGCGCACCGCGCTTGTCGAGGGACAGCGGAAGCGGGTCCGCGAGTTTTCAATCGAAGCCACCGAGGCCGCGCTCGCGTCGGCGCTCGCGCCGTTCGCGCCGCCTGCCCCGCGAAAGCGCCGCACCGTTCGGCCGAAGGTGACGGTTGTGGTGCAACGCTTTGGCGAGTCGCTGGTCGGAGGCGCCGAAGCCCACGCGCGGCAGATTGCGCAGCGCCTCACGGAGCACGCGACGGTGGAGGTGCTCACCACCACGGCAGACGATCACCTCACCTGGCGCAACGCGCTCCTGGCTGGAGAAAGCCGCGACGGCGCCATGCGGGTCCACCGGTTCCCGACGCTCCGCGCTCGAGAGATGCGGGCCTTCAACCGTTTCTCTCGCGAGGTCTTCGCCGGGCCCAACGACTTCGTGCGTGAGGAGCAGTGGGTGGCGGAGCAAGGGCCGGTGTCTCCGGAGCTGATCCACGCGATTGCCCAGCGCGCGCACACGAGCGACGCGTTCATCTTCTTCACAGCGCTCTACGCGCCGACGGCGTGGGGGCTCCCGCTCGTCGCCGACAAGGCGCTGCTGGTACCCACCGCGCACGACGAGCCGCCGATGCAGCTGCGCACCTACGACGACGCCTTCACCCGGCCCCGCGCGCTCATCTGCAACACCGCGGAGGAGGTCGCCTTCATTCGCCAGCGCTTCCCCGGCGCGGCGCGGGCGCGGGTGGTGGGCGTCGGCGTGGAGGCCGTGGAGGCCTCTCCAGACACGTTCCGTCAGCGCTTCGGCATCGACGGTCCGTATCTGCTGTACGTCGGCCGGCTCGAGGAGGGCAAAGGGGTACCGGAGCTCCTCCGCTTTCATCGCGCGTTGTGTACGCAGTTCCACGACGCGCCGACGTTGGTGCTCGCAGGTGCGGGGAGCCTGCGGCCGAGCGGCGCGCGAGTGCGGTGCGTTGGGCGCATCGACGAAGCAGACAAGTGGAGCGCGCTCAACGGAGCGCTCGCGGTGGTCGTGCCCTCGCGCTTCGAGAGCCTGTCGCTCTTGGCGCTCGAAGGCTTCGCGGCGGGTGTGCCGGTCATCGCCACGGCGCACTCCGAGGTGCTGGCGGGCCACGTGAAGCGCAGCCGAGCCGGGCTCACCTACACCGACGCTCCGTCGTTCATCGACGCCGTTCGACGGGCTGGAGCGAAGCGCGCCACCTTCGTTCCTCGAGCGCGGGCGTACGCGAAGCGCTTCACGTGGGGCGCCGTGATGCGCACGTACCTCGAGGAGATCGACGCGCTCCGGCGGTGACTGGCCTTGAGAAAAAAGTCACCG
>JAEUJT010000414.1 GCA_016793525.1 Archangium sp.
CAGCACCTGCCCGCCGATGAAGAAGCCGAGCGAGAAGTTCATGTAGCTCGCCGCCACGCCGCCGAGCGGGCCGAGAATGAACATCGCGATGAGCGCGAGGAAGACGTAGTACCCGGGGCTGTTCAGCGGCAGCAGCCGGGGCAACAAGCGGGTCGACGGCGTCAGGGGCTCAGGAGTCGGCTCGGTGGTCATTGGCGCGCTCGCTTTAGTCGATGAAGTAGTCGGGGAGCGGATCCACCTTCGGATCCATGCGGTACTGCTCGAAGTCGGTGACGCCCGCGCTCTTGAGCACGTCTTCGTCGAGGCAGAAGTTCCCGGAGAACTCGACGCCCTTGGTCAAGATGACGTGCGCCGCGTCGGCCATGATGTCGGGCTTGCGGCTGGCGTTCATCATCTCGTCTCCGCCGATCATGTTGATGGCCGCGGTGGCGATGGTGGTGCGCGGCCAGAGCGCGTTGACCGCCACCTGGCCCTTGAATTCTTCCGCCATGCCCAGCACGCACATCGACATGCCGTACTTCGCCATGGTGTACGCCACGTGCCCACCGAACCAGCGCGGGTTGAGGCTCAGCGGCGGAGACAGGTTGAGAATGTGCGGCGTGCGCTTCGACTTCAGCAGGTGCGGCAGGCAGGCCTGGCTCACCAAGAAGGTGCCGCGGGTGTTCACCTGGTGCATCAAGTCGTACCGCCGCATCGGCGTGTCCAACGTGCCGGTGAGCTGAATCGCGCTCGCGTTGTTGATGCACACGTCGATGCCGCCGAAGGCCTTCACCGCCTGTGACACCGCGTCGAGCACCTGCTCCTCGCTGCGAATGTCACACATCACCGGCAGCGCCCGTCCGCCCGCGGCTTCGATCTCCTTCGCGGCGGTGAAGATGGTGCCCGGCAGCTTCGGGTGCGGCTCCGACGTCTTCGCGGCGATGACCACGTTGGCCCCGTCGCGCGCGGCCCGCAGCGCAATGGCCAACCCGATGCCCCGGCTCGCGCCCGAGATGAACAGTGTCGTGTCTTTCAGTGTCGGCATGCGGGCTCCTTAGCGACTTCATCTCCCCACATCGACGCTTCTGTCGGTGGTTGGAGCAAAAGGCGACGCGGCCCGAAGCTCCACTATGCTGAGACCCAACCGCGCCGCGCGGGGGGCCGGGTTCAAACCACGTTTCTTCGTTCGAGAAGGTATTCGACGCATGCACTTTCGTTGGCTCATTGCCGCCGCGGGCGTCGCCGTCGTCGCCGGGTGCGACTGTCGCTCGGCGATCACCGTCGGTGAGTTCCCCGACGCCGGCCTCGTCGACGCGGGCGTCGATGCTGGAACCGGCATCCCCATCGTCGACGCAGGCATCGAAGAAGAAGGCTGCGGCCTGGTGACGTGCACCTCGGCGAACGCCGACTGCGGTCTCCTGGGCGATGGCTGTGGCGCGGTTCTGAACTGTGGCGACTGCATCCCCCCCCAGAGCTGCGGCGGCGGCGGCACGCCTTCTCGCTGCGGAGGCAATCAAGCGTGTGTGCCCCGGACCTGCGCTGGCGCGGGCGCTGACTGCGGGCCTTTCTCCGACGGGTGTGGCGGCCTGCTCAACTGCGGCACGTGCGCGCTGCCAGAGACCTGCGGCGGCGGCGGCCTCGGCAACCGCTGCGGTATTCCTGGCACGGCGGCGGGTGACGGCGGCGCCTGTACGCCCCGCACCTGCGCTTCGGCTGGGGCCGACTGTGGCGCTCTCGGAGACGGGTGCGGCGCCATCGTCACCTGCGGTACGTGTGACGGCGGCACGTCGTGTGGTGGCGGCGGCATTCCCAACGTGTGCGGCGGCGGCAACACCTGCATCCCCGGCACCTGCCCGCCAGGGGCCTGCGGCATTCTCGGCGACGGCTGCGGGAGCACCATTCTGTGCCCTGGTTCCTGCGTCGCTCCTGCGACCTGCGGCGGCGGCGGCGCGGCGAACGAGTGCGGCGGCGGCAACGCCTGCGTGCCCGCGACCATCGTCTCGCTCTTCCCCGACGGTGGCGCGTGCGGCTTCGTCGGAGACGGCTGCGGCGACGTCATCGACGCGGGAACGACCGTGTGCCAAGCGCCGAGCACCTGCGGCGGCGGCGGCCTCACCAATCAGTGTGGTGGCGCCGTGCCCTGCGTACCCAAGTCGTGCGGAGACCTCGGCGCGAACTGCGGCCCCCTCGGCGACGGCTGCGGCAACCTGCTCAACTGCGGGCCGTGCACCGATGGCGGCACCTGCGGCGGCAACGGAGTGCCCAACGTCTGCGGCACCCGTCCGACGTGTGTGCCGAAAACGTGCGCCGAGCTGCAGAAGAACTGCGGCCAGGTCGGCGACGGCTGCGGCGGCTTGACCCCGAACTGCGGCACCTGCGACGGCGACGCCGGCGACATCTGCGGCGGCGGCGGCAACCCGAGCGTGTGCGGCAGCACCATCATCGACGCCGGTCCCGCGTGCACCAATTTGTGTCTGAGCCAGACCTGCCCCTCGACGCGCTTCACCGGCACGGTGCTGGCGCCGACCGACTCCACGGCGGGCTACGGCACGCCCGACCCGATTCCGGGTGCGCTCGTGTACGTACCCAACGGCACGGTGCGGGCCTTCGATGCGGGTGTGTCGTGCGACCGTTGCAGCGATGGGGTGAGCGGGTCGCCACTCGTCTCCACGACCTCGGCCGTCGACGGCACATTTTCGTTGAGCAACGTGCCGTGCAACGTCGATGGCGGCGTGCCGCTCGTCATTCAACTCGGCCGCTGGCGCCGGCAGATCACCGTGCCCTCGCCCGCCTGCTGCAGCACGACCGCGCTCACCGCCGCGCAGACCCGCCTGCCGCGCCGCCAAGCCGAAGGGCACCCGAACGACAACATTCCCCTCATCGCGGTGGTGACGGGCGACGCCGACACCATCGAAAACGTGCTGCCGAAAGTTGGTATCGCGCGCGAGATCGCGGGCAACTACACGCTCCCTGACGCCGGCGGCCGGGTGCGCTTCTACCGCGATGACGGCTTCGAGTTCGGAGGGAGCCCCCCTGCGAGCAGCTTGTTCAACAACCTCAACGAGCTGCGCACGTACGACATGGTCATCTTCGACTGCATCGGCAGCGAGGCGCTCAAGACGCCCACGGCGCGCGCCAATGTCGAGGCCTACGCCAACGCTGGTGGCCGCGTGTTCTCGAGCCACTTCGGCTACGTCTGGCTCTTCGGCTCGGCGACCTCGGGGCCTCCCAGCAACACCCGCGTCACCAGCCCCATTTCGTTCACCTCGACCGCCGTGTGGAACGCCGACCAGAGCGACCCGGGCGGGCAAGACGCGTACATCGACCTGTCTTTCGAGAAGGGCCGAACCTTCGCGCAATGGGTCCAGCTCGTGAACGCGCAAGACAACTCGTCGCTGCCGTGGCAACCGCGAATTCGCGTCAACACCGTGCGCCACGACTTCGACTCGACGGTGCCGCCCGCGCAGCAGTGGGTGTACCGAAACGCGGGCGCCTGCACCGCGGCCACCTGCGCGCAGATCGGCTACTCGTGCGGCAACAACCACCCCAACGGCTGCGGTGGAACGCTCAACTGCCGCAACCCGAACAGCGGCGACGGGTGCCCCAATGCGCCCACCTGCGGCGGCGGTGCGACTCCGGGCGCCTGCGGCACCGGCGGAGGCTGCGTGCCCTTCACTTGCGCGCAGCGGGGCTTCACCTGCGGCCGCTGGGACAACGGCTGCGGTGGCACCATCGACTGCGGCTTCTGCGACGCGGGCATCTGCGGCGGCGGCGGCACGGCGGGCCAATGCGGCACCTCGGCGCCCTCCTTCCCGCTCCAGTACACCTTCAACACCCCGGTGTCGGCGCCGGCGGCCCAGCAATGCGGGCGCGTGTTGTTCAGCGACTTTCACGTCAACTCGGGAGGCGGCGGCAACTTCCTCACCACGGCGGCGGCGCCGATGACCGCGCAGGAGAAGGTGTTCGAATACCTCATCTTCGACCTCTCCTCGTGCATCACCCCCGACGTGCCGCCCGGCCAGACCTGCACGCCGCGCAGCTGCGCCGAGCAGGGCCTCAACTGCGGCGCGGCCGCCGACGGGTGCGGCAACACCTTCGCCTCCTGCGGCACCTGCACCGACGGCGGCGTGTGCGGCGCTGGCGGTATTCCCGGCCTGTGCACCGGGGCCTGCATCCCCCGCTCGTGCGCGCAGCAGGGCTTCAACTGCGGCCCGCAGAGCGACGGCTGCGGGAACCAGCTCAACTGTGGCACCTGCACCGGCTCCAACACCTGCGGTGGCGGTGGCTCTCCGGGCGTGTGCGGCGGCGGCACCTGCGTGCCAAAGACCTGCATGGACCTCGGCTTCGTCTGCGGCACCCACGGCGACGGCTGTGGCGGCGTCGTCAGCTGTGGCACCTGCACCGCACCTCAGACGTGTGGTGGCGGCGGCGTGGTCGGCCTCTGCGGCGGCGGCGCGATGTGCGTCACGCAGTCGTGCGGCAAGCTCAACTTCAACTGTGGCCAGCAAACCGACGGCTGCGGCGGCACGCAGAACTGCGGCTCGTGCATTCCTCCGCTGACGTGTGGCGGGGGCGGGCTCCCGGGCGTGTGCGGCGGCGGCGGCATGTGCACGCCACGCACCTGCGCGCAGCAGAACTTCAATTGTGGCCAGCAAGGCGATGGCTGCGGAGGCTCCATCGACTGCGGCATGTGCCCCGCGGGTCAGATCTGCGGCGCAGCGGGGCCAGGGCTCTGCGGCACCCTCGGCTGCCAGCCGCTCACCTGCATGCAGCAGGGCCTGGCGTGTGGTCCCGCGGGCGACGGGTGCGGCAACGTCATTCAGTGCGGCGCCTGCCCCGCTGGAGAGACCTGCGGCGGCGGCGGAACGCCCGGTGCCTGTGGAAAACCGTCGTGCACCCCGCGCACCTGCAGCCAGGTGGGCGCGAACTGCGGCGCCATCGCCGACGGCTGCGGAGGCGCCATCGACTGCGGCACCTGCTCGGGCAGCAACACCTGCGGCGGCGGCGGGCTCCCCAACGTCTGCGGCGGCATCAACTGAGCCGCTGAGTCGTCACGCCGTCAGCCGACGAGCACATCATCGTTCGGCTCGACGTTCTGCTGCGGGTCGAACTTCTTCAGGCCCGTCGCCTGCAGGGCGATGAGCGCGAGGTACAGCGGGTTGAGGTACAGGTACCGGCGCCACAGCCGGCCCGGCTCCATCAGCAGCCGGTAGAACCACTCCAGCCCGCGGTCCTGCATGAACGGGGGCGCCTGAGAGAGCAGCCCGGCGTGAAAGTCGAAGGCGGCGCCGACCGCCAAGACAGGCACCGACAGGGCCTCGGTGTTTTCATAGGCCCAGACCTCTTGCCTCGGGCATCCCAGGCCCACGAAGACGATGCCGGCGCCGCTCCGGCGTATCTCGTCGAGCGCCGCCGCGCGCTCCTCTACCGTCGTGGTGCGAAAGAACGAGGGCCGCTGGCCAGCGACCACCAGCCCTGGAATTCGCGCGCGCAGGTTGGCCGACAGCCGCTCGAGCACCTCGGGGCGGCTGCCGTAGAAATAGACGGGCACCTCGGCCTGGGCTGCCGCCTCGCACACCTTCAGCATCAGCAGCGGGCCGTAGACCCGGCGCTCGAGCGCCCGCCCGTGCAACGCGTTGAGCGCCCAGCGCACCGGCTGTCCATCGGGCACGATGAGATCGAGGTGGTTCAACCGGTACCGATGAACCGGGTCGAGCACGCCGGTCATCACGCCGTGCACCGCGAGCGCGGAGACCGAAAAGGGGCGTCGCGCGCGGGCGTGCTCGAGAACGCGCTCGACGGCCGTCTCGTACGACACCGCGTCGACCAGCACGCCGAGAACGCTGCTCTTCGACGAGGTCACCGCG
>JAEUJT010000423.1 GCA_016793525.1 Archangium sp.
CGAGTTGCCTTCGTTGAGGAGCTGGTTCACCTGCTCCTCGGGGGTGCAGGCCAGGGCGTTGTCCGGCTGGCGGTTGCAGCGGAGCAGCTTGGCCTCGAACGACTCCGAGAAGACGACCTTCTCGTATTCGGTGTACGCGACGTACAGCGTGTCGGAGCCAACCCACGTGCGCGCGGTGACGAAGCGCATGGTGACGCAACCGGAGAGTGACGAAAGAGCCAGCGCAGCGATGATCAGCGTTTTTTTCATGGTCGTGGCCTTTCAGTAAATCGACTGCGGCATGACGTTCGCCAGCACGGTGGTGTCTTTGCAGTTCGACTCCACGCCGTTGTTGTCGATGTCGCAGATGCGGAGGATGTAGTTGTAGAGCGCCTGCTTCTTGTCGCCGCCGACGGGCAGGAGAATCGTCTTCTCCCCGCGCGGGCCGACGAAGCCGTCGCCGACCAACATCTTGGTCGGACCACAGCCTGCAAACAGAGACGCCGCCACGAGAGCCCAAACGAGTGTCAGTTTCATGTGTGGGTCCCTTACTGAATCGAGTTGCTGGTGGTGGTGTAAGCGCCCATGGGCGGGCACATCAGGTCAGAGCCCTTGGCGTCGCACACCGGCAGGCAGGTCATGCTTCCAGGCACTTCGGAGCACTTCCAGAACTGGTGCGTCGCCTTGTACGGCCACAGCATCAGCACAGAGTAGGTGTCCCAGGTCTGCACGAGGGTGACGTTCTTTTCACCCGACTGCACGACCGACTTCATCACGCGGCTGCTGAGGCAACCCGAAGCCCCGAGCGCGACCGCGGCACACAACACAAACGTAGAGAGTTGGCGCATGGGTCAGTCCTCCTGGAAAGTGACTTTGACGGGTTGGCAATCGCTGATGGATCCGTTGCTCTGGGTCTTGCAATCGACGATGCCCTGCTCCGTCGCGCCCATACCGGCGTTGCGGTAAAACAGCAGACGGAACTTGCCGTCGCGCGTGGTGTGCATGCTGCTGACGATGCGCGGTCCTGCGCATCCGGTGAGGGCAGTCGCCAGGGCGGCGGCTGCCACGAGACACTTCAACTGTTTCTTCATATTCAGGGTTCCCTCCGGGTTGAGTAAAGCGGCGCGGAGCGTAGCGAACTGCCGCGCCAGACGGTGACGTAAATGTGACCCGCCGAACACCTACATTGGTGCCAACCATGAAATTGCTGCCGCTGCTCATCGCTCTCGAATTCGCCTGCGCCACCTCGCCCGCGCCGATGCCGGTGCCGGCCGACCCAATTCCCTCCGTCCCCGATGCTGGAGCGCTCGTTCGCTCGAAACCCATGGTGCCTCCCACTCGCAGCCAGATCGTCAATGACACGTTCCACGGCGTCTCCGTGGCCGACCCGTTTCGCTGGCTCGAAGACGAAAAATCACCCGAGGTGCAAGCGTGGATGAAAGCGCAAGACGACTTCACCCGCGGCCGGTTGACGTCGCTGCCGGGCCGCGAGGCGCTCACCTCGCGCTTCACCGAGCTCTACTTTCTCGACGCGGTGGGCACGCCGATCAAGCGCGGCGGGCGGTACTTCTACTCGCGCCAGAAGAAGACCCAGGAGAAAGCCATCGTCGTCTGGCGCCAGGGCGAGGCGGGTGAAGAGAAGGTGCTGCTCGACCCCAACGCCTGGTCCACCGACAACACCGTGTCGCTCGGCACCTGGGTGCCCTCGTGGGACGGCAAGAAGGTCGTCTTCGCGGAGAAGCCGAACGCGGCTGACGAGGCGACGCTGTACGTGCTCGACGTCGACACCGGGAAGCGCAGCGAGATCGACGTGATCGCCGGCGCGAAATACGCGCACCCCTCGTGGGCGCCCGACTCCAAGAGCTTTGTCTACGCCTGGCTGCCGGTCGACCCGTCGATCCCCGTCTCCGAGCGGCCTGGGTACTGCGAGATTCGCCAGCACACGCTCGGCGCGAAGGTCGAGACCGACGTGCAGCTGCACCCGCGCACCGGAGACCCCAAGACCTTCATCAGCGGAGGCCTCTCGCGCGAGGGCAAGTACCTGTTCGTCACCATCTCCCGCGGGTGGAACGAAAACGACGTGTTCTTCAAGAAGGTGGGGAAAGACACGAAGTTCACCCAGCTCGTGCAGGGCAAAGACGCGACCTACGGCGTCGACGTGTGGAAAGACAAATTCTACGTGTTCACCGACGAAGGCGCTCCGAACAAGCGCGTCTTCGTGGTCGACCCGGCCAAGCCGGCCCGCGCGAACTGGAAAGAGCTGATCCCCGAAGACAAGGCCGCGGCGCGCGACAGCCTGGTGGTGGTGGGCGGGCACCTGGCGATCTCCTCGCTGACCAAAGCGGTGTCGCAGATCGAGGTCTTCTCCCTCGCCGGCAAGAAGGTGCGCACCGTCGAGCTGCCGGGCCTCGGCACCTCGTCGAACCTGGTGGGCCTCGAAGACGACGACGAGGCGTACTTCGCGTTCAGCTCGTTCACGTCTCCGCGGGAGATCTTCAAGACCAGCGTGAAGACCGGCGCGTCGAAGCGATGGGCGAAGGTCGAGGTGCCGGTCGACCCCGCGCGCTTCGAGGTGAAGCAGGTGACGTATTCGTCGAAAGACGGCACGCCGGTGACCATGTTCATCGTGGCCGCGAAAGACGTGAAGCTCGACGGCAACAACCCCACGCTGCTCTACGGCTACGGCGGGTTCGACGTGAGCCTCACCAGCGCGTTCGCCAGCAGCATCTACCCGTGGCTCGAGGCGGGCGGGGTGTACGCGGTGCCGAACCTGCGCGGCGGCGGCGAATACGGCAAGGCCTGGCACGACGCGGGCAAGCTGCTGAAGAAGCAGAACGTGTTCGACGACTTCATCGGCGCGGCCGAGTACCTGATCGCCCAGAAGTACACCTCGGCGAAGAAGCTGGCGATTCGGGGTGGCTCGAACGGTGGCCTCCTCGTCGGCGCGGCGATGACCCAGCGGCCCGACTTGTTCGGCGCGGTGGTGTGCGCGGTGCCGCTGCTCGACATGGTGCGCTACCCGCTCTACGGCTCAGGCAAGACGTGGGTGCCCGAATACGGCGACCCGGCGGAGGCGGCCGACTTCGAGGTGCTGCACGCCTACTCCCCGTACCACCGGGTGCAGCCGCGGGTGACGTACCCTCCGCTGCTGATGATGTCGGCCGATCACGACGATCGGGTCGACCCGTTTCACGCCCGAAAGTTCGTGGCGCGGGTACAGCAGGCTGGCAGCGACACGGCGTGGCTGCGCATCGAACAGCACGCGGGCCACGGCGGGGCCGATCAGATCAGCAAGGCGATCGAGGCCTCGGTCGACCAGTACGCGTTCCTGTTCCAGACCCTGGGGGTCGCCGCAAATTCGAAGTGACGCGGGGGGTGCGCTACAAGCTGGTACATGCCTTCGTTTCGAAAGCCGCTCCCGCTGGTCCCGCTGCGCGACATCATCGTCATGCCGCACGAAGTGCGCCCGCTTTTCGTCGGCCGCGATCGCTCCATCGCCGCGCTGCGAGACGCCGTCGCCCACCCGTCGACCGACGGCAAGTCGTACGTGGTGTTCGGCCTACAGAAAAACGCGAAGACCAACGAGCCGACCGCCGATGATCTGCTCACCATCGGCACGCTGACGCAGATCATTCAGCTGCTGCCGCTGCCCGACGGCACGGTGAAGGTGTTGATCGAAGGCATCTCGCGGGTGCGGGTGACGGGCTTCGCGCCGAACGAGGCCCACTTCATGGCCGAGTACGACATCGTCGACGAGTCGGTCGAGGCTGGGGTCGAGCTCGAGGCGCTGATGCGCGCGGTGCTCACCACGCTCAAAGCGTACACCGAGGTGAACAAGCGAATCCCCCTCGAGCTGTACCAGCAGATCGCGCTGATCGAAGACCCGGCGCGCATGTCTGACACCATCGTCGAGAAGCTGCCGATGAAGCCGCCCGACAAGCAGCGCTTCTTGGAGCTGGAGTCGCCCATCGCGCGCCTCGAGAAGCTGCACGAGTTCATGCAGCGCGAGGTCGAGATTCAGAAGGTCGACAAGAAGATCCGCACCCGGGTGAAGAAGCAGATGGAGCGCACCCAGAAGGAATTTTACCTCAACGAGCAGATGCAGGCGATTCAGCAGGAGCTCGGCCAGAAAGACGACGGCGGCAAGTCTGAGCTGCAGGAGCTCGAGGACAAGCTGAAGGCCAAGAAGCTGCCCGACGAGGCGCTCACCCGAATGAAGAAGGAGCTGAAGAAGCTCAAGCTGATGGGCCCGATGAGCGCCGAGGCCACGGTGGTGCGCAACTACATCGACTGGGTGCTCTCGCTGCCCTGGGGCGAGCTGTCGAAAGACCGGCTCGACGTGCTCGAGGCCGAGAAGGTGCTCGACGCCGACCACTACGGCCTCGAGAAGGTGAAAGAACGGCTCATCGACTACCTCGCGGTGCAGCAGCTCGCGGGCAGCGTGAAGGGGCCGATCTTGTGCTTCGTGGGGCCTCCTGGCGTGGGCAAGACTTCGCTCGGGCGGAGCATCGCGCGGGCGCTGGAGCGCAAGTTCGTTCGCATCTCCCTGGGCGGCGTGCGCGACGAGGCGGAGATTCGCGGGCACCGGCGCACGTACATCGGCGCGATGCCGGGGAAGATCGTGCAGTCGTTGAAGAAGGCCGAGACGAGCAACCCGGTCTTCTTGCTCGACGAGATCGACAAGATGTCGTCTGACTTTCGCGGAGACCCGTCGGCCGCGCTGCTCGAGGTGCTCGACCCAGAACAGAACGCGACCTTCGCCGACCACTACCTCGACTTGGACTTCGACCTGTCGAAGGTGATGTTCATCTGCACCGCGAACTCGATGCACACGATCCCCCAGCCGCTGCAAGACCGCATGGAGATCATTCGCATCGCTGGCTACACCGAAGCCGAGAAGCTCGCGATCGCGCGCAAGTACCTGATCCCCAAGCAGAAAGAGGCGAACGGGCTGGCCGACACCGAGGTGGCGTTCACCACCAAGGCGATTCGCACCGTCATTCGCCGCTACACGCGGGAATCGGGCGTACGCAATTTGGAGCGCGAGCTGGCGGGTGTTTTCCGCAAGTGCGCCAGAAGGGTCATCGCCGACGGCAAGAAGCCGCTCCGGGTCGACTCGAAGACGGTGATCAAGATGCTCGGTGCCACCAAGGTGCCGAAAGACGTGAACGAGATCTCCGATCAGGTCGGCATGGTGAACGGCCTCGCCTGGACGGAGCATGGCGGCGAGGTGCTC
>JAEUJT010000434.1 GCA_016793525.1 Archangium sp.
GCGGCGAGTCCTCCGCCTTGCGCGGGGTGCGGGGAATCTCGAGCTTGTCGAAGCGGGAGTCGCGGCTCATGACGCGGGGCGGGTTCGGTGTTTCGCCCAGTCTCGCAGACGCGCCACGTCTTCGGCCATGGTCACCGCCAAAGGCTTGGTCTCGGCGATGGCCTGGAGCAGGTGGGCGGGCAAGAGCTGCGTGCCGTCGGCGAAGGCGTCGTACAGCCCCGAGATGACGACCTGCTCGATTTCGGCCCCGCTGAAGTTCGCGCTCGCCGCCGCCAATTCATGCAATGGAAATTCTGTGGATTTTCGCCCTCTGCGCTGCAGCTGGAGCGCGAAGATGTCGCCGCGTTCGGCCTCGGTCGGCAAATCAATGAAGAAGATTTCGTCGAACCGGCCCTTGCGCAGCATCTCCGGGGGCAACGCGTCGATTCGGTTGGCGGTGCACACCACGAACACCGGCGCGGTCTTCTCTTGGAGCCAGGTGAGCAGCGTGCCGAACACCCGGGCCGACACGCCAGAATCGCTCTGGCTCTGCCCCGCTCCCGCCAGGCCCTTCTCTATCTCGTCGACCCACAGCACCACCGGCGCGAGGCTCTCGACGGTGCGAATGGCGCGGCGCACGTTCTCTTCTGACGAGCCGATGAGCCCGCTGTAGATGCGCCCCATGTCGAGCCGCACCAGGGGGAGTCGCCAGCTGGTGGCGATGGCCTTGGCGGTGAGGCTCTTGCCGCAGCCCTGTACGCCCAGCAGCATCACGCCTTTTGGCTCGGGCAGGCCGAAGCGGCGCGCCTCGTCAGAGAAGGCGGACTTGCGGCGCTCGAGCCAGCGCTTGAGGTGCCCCAGCCCTCCGACGTCGCCCAGCGTGTTCTCGGTCGCGAAGTACTCGAGCAGGCCGCTCTTGCGCACCACCTGCGCCTTTTCCTCAAGCATCAGCCGCACGTCGTCGCCGTCGAGCCGCGCGTCTTGGGCGATGGCCTTGGCGAAGGCGTTTTCGGCCTCGGCGAGGGTGAGCCCGTGGGCCGCGGAGACCAGCGCGTCGGCCTGCTCGCGGTTGAGCTCGACCACCGCGCGTTTGTTTTTGGTGACCACGCGGGCGATGTCTTTGAGCAGCTGCATCAGGTCGTGTTTCGACGGGAGCGGCACGTCGATGACCGACACGTCTTTCTCGAGCTCGGCCGGCAACATCATCACCGGGGCCACGACGATGCAGGTGGTGAAGGCGCTCTTGAGGGCGAAGCCCAATTCGCGCAGCGCCCGCACCGTCACCGGGTCATCGAGGTACCGGTGAAAGTCTTTGAGCAGCACGATGCTGGGCGTCGGCAGCTTGGCGACGGCCTGGAGCGCGCCGACCGGGAGCCGCGTCTCCTCGCCGAACACGGCTTTCGACGTGGGCGAAAGCGACTTGAGGCCCTTGGTGGCGGTCCACTCCACGACGTCTTTGCCGTGGGTGCGCGCGATGTCGCTCACCAGGGCGTCGACGCGCTGCTCTTCCCAGCTGACGAGGTACAGCAGCGGGTACCGGGCGCGGATCAACGTGTCGACGTCGCGCACGAAGCGAGGCAGCTCATCGGCCATGCCCCACTCTACGCCAGGTGCGGCCACGCTCCATCCGTTGAAGCGGAATCAATTCCGTTACACGGAAATACCTTTCAAATTCTGTCGAGAAGGGGTGACGGCGCAGGTGGGTAGGAGTAGGTCCGCGACCGCAACACCAAACCAATTTTCAAGGGGAACAACCAACATGAAGAACGTGCTCGTGTCGTGCGTGGTGGCGCTGTCGTCGATGGCGTTTGCAGAAGCGGCGAAGCCGGTTGACGCGAAGGCGGCTCCCAAGGCCGAGATGAAGGCCGAAGCGGCGGCGCCCGCGGCGATGCCGATGTGGAAGCCCCGCATGGTGACCAAGGCGGCCGACAAGAAGGCCGTCGAGGCGATGTACAAGTCGTCGGACGAGGCGATGAAGAAGGGCGACCTCGAGGCGATGTCGGCGTGGGTCGACTTCCCCGTGATGATGGGCACCGACAACGCGGCCGGCATGCCGTCTGACTCCATGTTCACCAAGGAGATGTGGATGTCGACGATGAAGTCGTCGATGGAGAACATGCCGAAAGACATGAAGATGACCCGCAAGACCAACGTGCACTTCCTCACCGACTCGCTCGCGTGGGTCGAGGTCGACAACACCATGACCATGGGCAAAGAGAAGATGGCGTGGAAGTCGGCCGACTACGTCGTTCTCAAAGACGGCAAGTGGATGGTGAAGATGATGGTCGAGGGCGGCTGGGGCGACATGATGATGCCGGCGAAGAAAGACTCGGCTCCGGTCGCGGCTCCCGCGGCGGCTCCGATGCCCGCGAAGAACACCGCGGCGGCGCCGACCACCAAGTAAGTCGCTTTTCGCGGCTGACGCACGAAGGGCGCTCTCGCGAGGGGGCGCCCTTTTTGTTTGGCCGGTACGTAGGCGGTCTGAAAGACGCGCGCCGTGACGCTGCGCTCGCTGGTGGTCGGCGCAGCGTTCGGGGTCGCGGTGCCGCTCGTGTTTCACGCGAGACGCGACAGCCCGCGAGTGCAGCGAGCTCCAGCGCCTCGCTGAGCGGCGTGTTCGAGAGCGCTCGACGACAGCGCTACGGCAGCGCCCACGAGAACGACACCGCGGCGGCGCCTGGGCTCAGGTTGAGCGCCACGTTGGGCGCGCTGGAGGGCGTGGACGAGACGGCTCCGACGACGAAGAGCACCGCGCCGAGCACGGCCGTTCCCGCCGCGGCGCCGAGGAACCCCGTGGCGAGCGAGCGGTTGAACGAGGCGGTTCGCTGGTGCTCGTAGGCCTCGAGCTGGGTGATGCCGACCACGTTCTGGTTTTCGTCGACCTTCGCCACGCCCTCATTGAACGCGGTGAGCGCGGAGACGTACCGGGCGTGGGCGACTCCGCTCGTGACACCCAGCCCGACCGCCACCACCCACGACACCACCGCCGCGACCTTGAGGCCCGAGATGGGAGCGGGCGCGATGTTCGGCACGTGCTGCACCACCGGAGCAGGCGGAGGCGGGACCGAAGGCTGCACCGTCACCTGCTCCACCACAGGGGTGGCCTGGTCGCCGAGGGTCAAGAGCACGACGTCTCGCTCGCCGAGCGCCTCGGCCCACCATTCAACCGGAGGCGGCGGGGCTTCCATCGACGCGACGCCGTTGACCACCAAAATGGAGGTCGACTTCCAATCGCGGGGGCCGATTCGCCGGTGGAACCGCACCGCGCGAATGAGCTTGAGCGGGTCGCCGTCGATTCGAATCGAGAGCAGCGTCATCTGGCCGCTCACCACGTCAGACGGGACGCGCACGAACGCGAGGCCGTGGCCCCGCATCGCGCCGCGGGCCTCGAGAAAGGCCGTTCTGACGCGCGGAGGGTGGCTGCCTGCCAACTTGGCCTCGGGCTCGAGCGAAAGCACCTTCTGAAAGCACCGCACCGACTCAGCGGCCTGGCCCAGCGTGGACAGGAGAATGCACTGGAGCTCGTAGATTTTGAGCACTCCGGCCCTGTCGTTCCCCGGCTGATTCAGCGCGAGCTCGAGGGCCTTCAGGGCCTCGGCGTACTGGAGCTTCTCGTTGAGCTGAACGGCGCGTTCGAAGTCGGCGTTCGGCGCCGCGACCGACGCGCTCGACATCACCCACGTGAATGCCACGACGCACGCGAAACGCATCTCCCGGCGATGGTAGCAGCTCCGCGCCCGCTCACTGGCCCGGAGGCGTTTCGCAGCGGCCAGCGGCGGGGCGCCAGAGCTCGGTCGAGGCCTCGGCCACGCCACCCGACAGCCCGCCGCTGATGAGAATCACCTCTCCGGCCAGCAGCGTGGCCACGTGGGCCTTGCGCGAGACACCGAGGGTGCCCGCCAGACACCACACCTTCGACACCCCGTTCCACCGCTGTACCCGCGCGGTGTCGACGCTCGACGGGGGCTCACCGCCGGCGACCACCAGCTCTCCGCTGTCGAGGACGGTGAGGGAATGTTCGGTCAGCGCCACGGTGAGGCTCGCTTCCTCGAGCGCCCACTCGGTGGCGTCGGGCTTCAACGTCTCGACGTAGTTGGTGGCGGTGGTGCTGGCTTGGCCGCCGACCGCGATGAGCTCTTTGGCGCGCAGCACGACGGGCACGCGGGTGCGCGCCTCGTTCAGCACCGGGCCCATCACCCACTCGTTTTTGACGAGGTGCTCTGTCTCCACCATCGGGCCATTCGTGGCGCCGCGGCCTCCGATGACCCACACATCGCCGGCCGTCGTCACCACCGCCGAATGTTGCCAGCGCCCGGCGTGGAGGGGGGCGAAGGGGGTCCAGCTGGTGGTCGCAGGGTCGAACACCTCGGCGCTGCGGAGGAGATTTCGTCGCTCGCGCATGCCGCCCACCACCAGCACCTTGCCGTCGGGGAGCAACGTGGCGGTGTGCCCGTTTCGGGCCTCGCGCATCGGGGCCACGGCGCTCCATCGGTTGGCCTTCGCGTCGTACACCTCGGCCGACGAGAGCGGCACGAAGCGCGCGGAGTCGCCGGTCGTCTCTTCCGCGGTACCTCCCGTCACCAACACCCGGCCGTCCTTCAGCAGCGTGGCGGTGTGGTGGGAGCGGCCGCGAGAGAGGGGCGCGACGGAGGTCCACTTCCCCGTGCGCAGCGTGAACACCTCGGCCGTCGCGAGCGCGGTCAGCCCGTCGGTGCCTTTGCCTCCGACGGCGAGGGCCCGGCCGTCGGGGAGCCGCGTCACCGAGTGGTACACCCGCGCGGTGGACATGGCGCCAACCGGCGTGACGCGCCCTTGCGCCATGGCCGTCACCGACACGGCCGTCACCGCCACCAGGCCCACCAGCGCGGTGAGCCGCGTCACTGCTTGATGCTGTAGACGAAGGTGGCCTTCGGCGCGCGCAGCCACCGCTCGGTGATGGTGTCGCGCAGCGCGGCCCAGTCGCCCTTGGTGTCGACGAAGAGGTTTTTCATCGCCTCGGCGTCGGCCTTGTCACCCGCGCCCTTGGCCTTGAGCACGCGCACCGCCAGCGCGTCGATGGTGGGCTTCCACTGCGCGAGGTCGATTTCGAAGCAGCCGGTCTCGGTGCCGTTCGCCGCCTTCTCGTCTTTCTTCCACGCCAGCACGCCAGCGTTGTGCAACGCGCCGAGCTGAATGGAGGCGAGGTGGCTGTACGTCTTGGGCTTGCCTCCGCCGTCGTACATGCCGCGGGAGATGTGCCCGAACGCCCACGCCACGTCGCGCACGTGGGCGCGCTCGGCCTCGTCTTTGGTGATGATGTTCTTCTCGGCGAGCCACTCCGCGAAATAGAGGGCGCTGGTCTGGGCCTTGAGCTCTTCCATCATCGAGGCGAGCGGGCCGCCGAACACCTCGTCGTCGACCTTGCCCTTCACCTTGTATTCGTGCGCAGGGCCCAAGTTGTGCGCCGCCTCGTGCAGCACGGTGCTCATCACGCCGATGCCCGCTTCGGTCGACGCCTTGGCCATCGTCGCCGAGCAGAAGAGCGCAGCCATCTGGCCCTTGAGCGTCTCCTGGCTGTCGGCGTCGGTGTAGAGGTTGGTCATCACCACGGTGCGGCCGCCCTTCTCCGCGGTCTTCCCCCAGTTGGGGAGCGACTGGCCGATGGTGGCGCCGTGAGGCGTGCGCTGGTCGCCGGCGTTGAGCACGATGTCGATGAAGTCGGGCAGCTTGAACTTCACGTCGCGCGCTTTGTACGGAGGCCCCGCGAGCGCGGCCAACGCCTTCTCCATGTCGGCCTTCACCGGCTCGAGCTTCTTCTGCCACGCGAGCGACTCGGGGTTGATGCGCGCGAGCTGCAGGGCGTACCCGGCTTTCCACGCGCAGGGCTCGTAGTAGACCTCGTCAGGCGCGATGCGCAGGTACCACTTGGAGTTGGTGGGCCCCATGGCGACCCAGGCGGCGTTGGCCGGCTCCCAGTCGTTGGTGGTGAAGCCCTTGGCCGCGGCGGTGAGGTACGCCTTGAAGGCCTTCTCGTCGTCGCTGGTGATGGCGGCCGCGGCGGCGGTGAGCTCCTTGGCGATGGCGGCGGATTCTTCGGCGTACGCCTTGTTGTACGGCTCAGCGGTGAAGCCCGTCTTCGCGCGCTGAATGACGGAGAAGTGGTCCATCAGCTGCTTCGCGTTTTTCTCCTTCGCCAGCGCCTCACAAAACTTCGGGTCGGCCTGCACGTCGTCGGGGTAGAGGCCACTCTTGCGCGCGGGCTTCGAGGGCACAGCGCTGCACTCTGGGTCTTTTTCGGTCTTCGGGGCCGCGCACCACGGGCCCTGGTTGCGGTGGAAGAGCGCCTGGCTGGCGGCGTCATCAGCGGGCACCTGGGCCTTGAGCGCCGAGGAGCCGAGCTGCTTGGCGTAGATGGCCTCGAGCAGCGTGGCGGCGCGGGTGAGGTGCTCGAGAATCGCCTTGTCTTGCGGCGAGCCGGCGGAGAAGTCGTTCTCCACCAGCGTCGCGCGGCCCTGGGACAGCTCGAGCTGCACCGTCTCGCGGCGCTTCGCATCGGCGGCGTCGGCGGGCGCGGGCAGCGGCTTCACGAGCGCCTCGTACGTCTCGGTGAAGAGCTTGGTGAAAGCGCCGTTGGCGTCGATGAAGTCTTCGCGCTTCAGGCCCTGCGGGCCCACCAGCAGGGCCACCTCGTCGACGTCGACGACGCGGTTGCCGTTGGTGTCGGCGCGCCAGAAGAGGGGCACGAAGCGCTCTTGGGCGCGGGCGTTGAATTCGGCGCGCGTCAGCCGGCCCAACGGAGGGCGCATCGGCTCAGCCGCCGCACGCGCCGCAGGCCGCGGCTGCTCGACCTTCTTCGCGCACGCCGCGCCAACCAGCACCACCACCACCAGGCTCAACCCGAGTCGTTTCGTCATGGGGCGGGAGAAAGCAGAAACCGCCCTCGGGGGCCAGCGCGGTGCGACGTTCAAAACTCACCGCCGGTGGATCCACATCCACCGCGGAGAAATCGACTCCATGGAGGAATGGGACACCCGAACGAAGGTGACGCCCCTTGTCGAAGCCGCGCTCGCAGTCCTCGCCGGGCACGTGGTGGCGCTCGTTCAATTCGAGAACTGGGGTGAGTGGCTTGGCCCCGTCTCGCACCTGGGGAACGCGCCGTCGTGGCTCGCCCGCGCTGGCTTCGTTCTCGGGGAACTGGCGAGTCATCCTGCCCGCTTCGTCTGGTGGTGGTTTCTGTTCGTCTGGCCCTTCGTGGGCCGGCTGGCGGTGGAACGAGTGCTCCCTCCGTCGCGGCTCGGTGCACACGCGTCTCGGCTCGCAGGCCTCGGAGTGGCCACGGCAGGGCTGTCAGCGCACTTCTCCGAGGCGATGTTCTACGGCGGTACCCAAATCGACTCCGGCTTGATGGCGCTCGTCGCGCTGATCGCGGTACCCGCCTCGTTCTTCGCCGCGACTGCGTGCCTCCTCGCCGCATGGTGGATCCACCGCCGCTGAGTCCCATACACGGAGTGGCACGGCGTGTGCCTGGGCTGCCGGCATGCGAGTCCTGGCGTTGGGGTGTCTGCTGTTGGCGTGTGACCGAAGCCCCTCGATACGCGTGCTTTCAGGTGAGCTCGACCTGGCCGGCCCCGTAGATTTTGGACGCACGGCCCTCAGTTTTTCGAGAGTGCGCACGGTGCCGTTGACCAACCAGTCGCGCGTGCCGCTTCAGGTACAGCTTTCGGTGGCTGCTCCATTTTCCGCCCCGAGTGACGTGACGGTGCGCAGCGGAGAAACGGTCGACGTCGAGGTGCGCTTCACGCCCGAGGTCACGGGCGTCGTCGAGGGAACGCTGACGTTTGACGGCGCATCGATTTCACTCCGCGGAGAGGGCGTGTCTCCGCTGACGTGCACGCCGCCGTCGACGTGTACCTCGGCGCGCTTCGACGCCGACTCACTCGGCTGCATCGTCGAGCCGCTGGCCGATGACACCGCGTGCGGCAGCGCCGCGGAGTGCGTCACCTCGGGGCTCTGCCGCTCTGGCCAGTGTGTCGGCGACGCGGCGCGCTGCGCTGACGACGGCAACGCCTGCACGCGCGAGGTGTGTCTGGTGGGCGTCGGCTGCACCTCGGCCGATGTCTCCACGGAGTGCGTCACCACCGCCGACCCGTGCCTCGTGCCGGTGTGCAACCCCGCGACGGGCTGCGCCACCGCGCCCGTGGCCGACGGTACGCCGTGCGGCGATGTCACCTGCACCACCGCGAACCTGTGCATCGAGGGCACCTGCCGCGTCGTCACGCCGCCCGACGGCTTCGCGTGCACACCGGCGTCTCCGTGTCAGAGCCCCGGCGTGTGCCGGAACCAGGTGTGCGACGCGCCGCCGTCACCCACACCCTTGACGCCGAGATGGAGCATCACCCCCAGCGGCACGACCTTCCGCTTCAACGGGGTCAACGACGCTGCGGGCAATTGGTACTGGGTGGAGTGCACCACCAGCTTCACGCGCGGCCCAGGCCCGGCGCACCTCTGCACGGCCAGCTCGCGCACCAACGCGGGCGCACCGCGCTTCAGCACCGAGGTGCCGGTGGGCACCCTGGGAGGCGCCGTCACTCCGCAACTGCCGTGGCCCAACACCCAGCTGCTCGCGGCGGGGCTCTTCGTGTTCTGGGCCGCGGAAGGCACCGTGGCCGCGGTCGACATGGCCACCGGCGCGCTGCGGTGGACCCGCGACGTGGAGCCGAGCCTCCACCAGGCAGAAGTGCGCGCGCTGGCTGAAGACGGGCGCGGCGCGCTGTGGGTCGAACACGTGGGGCAGACGACCAACGCAGAGTACTGGTTGCTCACGGTCCTCGACGTGTCGACGGGGTTGGTGCGCTTCGCCCGCCCGTTGAATGGCCGGGCCTCGCCGGTGGTGCTCGACGACCGAGGCAACGCCTACGTGTCGTACGACTCACAGCCTCCGCTGCACACGAGAGACGTGGCGTCGTACGACCCGCTCGGCGCACGGCGCTTCGTGGTGTCTGCGCCCTTCAACTGGAACGGCGCAGAGGTGTTCGTCGACGGGCAACTCCTGGGGAACAGCGAAGACGGCTTCACTGCGCTGGGTGGGGCCGCTCCGCATCCGGCGCGAGCCACCGGAGGCCTCGTCTCGGGCACGATGGTGGCCATCGACACCACCTCACGCTTCTTCCTCGGGCGGCACATCGGCTGCGGCACGGCCTGCGGAAGCGCTCGAGACTCGGTGGTGGCGCAAGACGCGACCGGCGTGCAGTGGACAACCGCGGGGAGCGACCTCCTCCCCATGCCTTCGCTGTTCCTTACCCAGTCGAACGACGTGTTGTTTCTGGCCTACGACACCCGTGCGTCGACCCCAGAGCCATTTCTCGTACCGGAGACGACGCTCATTCAGCGCACCCTGGCCGGGCAGACCGTGATGCAATGCCCACTCAACGACGCGCACGCGATGTTGGGTTTCAACGGCCGCTCGGTCGCCGTGGCGCGCTCCGGAGCCACGAGCACCGGCCCCGGCGGCAGCGGAGGACGCACAGCGATGTTCATCGACAGCAGCGGAATGTCGGTCGACTTCTACGACGTGGGCGCCATCGGCCTCGCTGCACATGGGTGGGTCGCGCCGCGTGGAATGCCCAGTGGCGTCGGCCGCGCCCGCTGAGGCCTACCCTGGCGCTGACGAATCAGAACGTCACGCCGATGGCCGCGCCCGCTGAGATGTCGGCGCTCAGCGCAAACACCCGGTTCGCGGTGATGTTTCGTTCAACGCCGAGCGCCAGTCCCAGAGAGGCCTCGGCGTAGAGCCGGTTCGACCAGTGCACCGCGTAGCCCCCGTGCGGAATGAGCCCGAACCCGAAGCCCCAGGTCGAGCTCGACACGACTGACTCGACGCCCCGGAGGCTCAGCGCGAGGTCGGCCCCCGCGAAGAACCCGCTGAACGCGTCAGCGCCGAAGGAATGCCTGGCTCCGGCGCGCGCCTCGACGAACGCGTACGAGCTCGGCCCGAGGGGCTCCTCCCGCCTCGACAACGCGACGTCGATTCCGAAGTGAAGGCTCACCTTCTCCGCGATTGGAATCGCGAAGCTCACGCCCGGCCGCGTCGTGCCGAACACCGTCAAGCCAGCCGCCAAGACGCCGCGTACCGAGCGCACGGGCTCACCCCCGGGTGGCTCTGCCCAAGCGACGGTAGAGGCTGCGAGCAGCAGGCAGGCCCAGCTTCGATGCAGCATGTGACGCTCGAGGAATGGCTCGATGGGTCATCCATCGGCCGCGCACTCGACGGCCGGCGCTGTCGAAAATTCACAACCGCGCGATTCGACTCGCCTCTGTGCTGGCCGCGAAGTTGCTCAACGGCGCCTCATGCTCACGCGCCTCAGCCGTACGACGTCGGCCACGCTCCTCGAGGGAAACGACGACACCGAGCCCACCCCCACCGAGCGGCCACTCGATGTCGTCGTTCCGTTCGACGGGCCTCGCCTCCAACCACGTGCGGAGGCGCCTCGTGAGGCGCTCGCGGCGGAGACGCTGGCACGGCTGCTCGACGGTGCTCCTGAGGTGGCGGCGCAGCTTCCGCCGTTCTGCGAGACGGCGTCATCGAAGCTGCTCTACTTGGCGACGCACCGAGCGCTCTCGGCGCAGCTGAGGAATCGAACGTTCAACGTGCCGCTCGGAGTCGACGACACGCTGACGGTGCACGCCGGTGGCTCGCTCACGCTGTCGATGGGCCGCGGCGAGCGCATCACGTTGAACAACACCCACGGCGACCTGGCGCGTCTGCTCGACGGAGCCCACGCGCAGACGACTCCGCCCGAGGTGAGCCCGTACCTCGAGGTGCCGGCGCGTGGCCTCGAGGTGGGGCTGGGGAATGCCGTCACCCGCCACCACCGAAACCTCACCTTCGACGGTGGAGGCGCCGCCGCAAATGCACGGGGAGGCCGCGCGTTCAGCTACGCCACGATTCAGCAGGTGCTGGTGTCGCCCGACCCGTCACAGCGCGGGTTGGAGTGCCTCGCGTCGGCCTCGTTCCACCTCTTCAAGTCGATGGGCCTGGTGCCGCCCGAGCTGACCCGCGCCGAGCTCGAGCGCCGCTACACCTCGATTCACGGCGTGCGTTCCCCCTCGCCCCACCGCCTCGGGCCGGAGTTCGACAAGACGCTGCGGGGAATTCCGTCGTCGAACCCGAGCGACGTGCGGCTCGACGCGGCGCAGACGGCGGCCTTCGCCAACGCGCTGCGGACCGACGACTGGGCGAAGCTCACTGGCGCCGCGCAAGGGCCCTACCGAGTGCGCGAGTTGCCGACGGTGGAGGCGCTGGTGGCGCACTTTCAGGCTGGAGGCGCCGGGGTTCGCACCTCATGGGCCGACAACGGGCACTACTTCGTATTGAGCGGCGCCCAGTACGGAGCCAGCGGCGTCACGGTAAACGTCGACGATTCCCTTCGGTGGAAGGCGCCCATCAAACGCACGCCCGACGAGCAAGCCGCGCTGACGGCGTACGAGCCGAACCACCACACCCGCTTCTGGACATTGCTGCGCTGACGGCAGCCGAGGTCGGCGGTAGCGTCGCGACATGAAAAAGCTCGGAGTGCTGACGTCGGGCGGTGATGCGCCCGGCATGAACGCGGCGATTCGGGCGGTGGCGAAGTTGGCTGCGGCGCGCGGCATTCACGTCGTCGGCGTGCAGGAAGGGTACGACGGCCTCATCGACGGCCGCTTCCGCCCGCTGACCCACGCGCTGTCCGACGGAGCGCTCACGGTCGACATCGAGCTCGACGTGGCGGGAGGCCAGGGCGGCACGCTCATCGGCTCGGCCCGGAGCGCGCGGTTCCGAGAGAAAGACGGGCGGGCGGCGGCGGTGGCCCAGATGCAGAAACACGGCGTCGAGGGCCTGGTGGTCATCGGCGGCAACGGCTCGCTCACCGGCGCCCACGCGTTGGCCACGGAGTTTCAGCAGCGGGTCATCGGCATCCCCGGCTCCATCGACAACGACATCGGCTGCACGGCGACGGCGCTGGGGGTGGACTCCGCGCTCAACACCATCGTCGAGGCGTGCGACCGCATCGGCGACACGGCGCGGGCGCACCGGCGGGCCTTCGTGGTCGAGGTGATGGGCCGCGACTGCGGGTACCTCGCCATGGCGGGCGCGGTGGCCATGGCCGCCGACGCGGTGCTCATTCGCGAGCAAGGCAAGAGCGAGGCGCAGCTGGTGACCGACATCTCCAACGTCATTCGCCAGGGCTTCGCGCGCGGAAAGCGGCGCATTCTGGTGTTGAAGGCCGAGGGTGTGGCGGTGCCGTGCACCAAGCTGGTGCGTCTCACTGAAGAGGCGATGCGGGCCGAGCTGCCGACGCTGGAGATTCGCGCCACGGTGCTGGGCCACGTCGTGCGCGGCGGCAACCCCAGCTACAGCGACCGTGCGGTTGCGGGGCGGTTGGGCTTCGCGGCGGTGGCGGCGCTCCTCGGCGGGCGGAGCGACGAGATGGTGGGCTGGCTCTCTCCGGTGCCGGGCGGCACGCAGACGGAAGACTCGTCGGTGCAGCTGTTCCCCCTCGCGCGGGTGCTGGAGGAGACGAAGGCGCTCATCGACGGCACAAGCCCGGTGACGCAGCGGCGCCTGGCGTTGATGGCCCGGGCCTCGGGCGTGCTGGCGCTGTAGCTCAGCGCGCGAGGTCGCGGACCAGGGCGTTCCCGCGTTCGAGCAGGGAGGCGACGTCGTCGTGAGCGCGTTGGGTCAACGCGTCGCGGGCATCGACGAACAGGCCCTGGGTCTCGATGGGGGCGCCGATGACGAGGGCCGCGGGGCGGGGGTGAATGGTGACCGAGCCCTTGGGGAGAATGAGGTGGGTCCCGGCGATGGCGGCGGGCACGAGGGGCACCTGGGCCTCGAGGGCCATGATGGCGGCGCCCTTCTTGAACGGGCGGAGCACCCCGTCGTCGCTGCGGGTGCCTTCGGCGAAGAAGACGACGCTGACGCGCTCGCGCACGGCCTGCACGGCGTCGCGGAGGGTGCTCTGATCTCCGCCGCTGCCGGTGCGGTCGACGAAGATGTTGCCGGCGCGCTCGAGGGCGTAGCCGAAGAGTGGAATGCGGCGGAGCTGGCGCTTGGCGACGAAGCGCATGTGGCGCTCGATGTGCGCGAAGAGGATGAGCGCGTCGAAGTGCGACAGGTGGTTGACGACGAGCACGAAATTCCCCGCGGGGAGGTTTTCAAGACCTTCGACGGTGTGCCGAACGCCAGCGGCGCGGAGAATGGAGCGAGCCCACACAGTGAGGAGTGGATCGGGCGCTTGCTCATCGACGAACGAGAGCGCGGCGACGGCGGCCGAGAAACCGCCGGTGAGACCGACGGCTGCGCCTCCAGCGAAGGCGGTGCGGAGCAGGCGTTTCATGTGCGGCTCCACGTGGCACCGAAGCCCCAACTGGTGGCGGGGCTGTGGGCGACGGAAACTCCGGCAGTTCCGTATCTGCGGCCGCGCGGGTGCATGACATCCTCGCGGGCGGGCCGAGTGACCACGTGAACGTGCCTGCAGGCAACCGCGCGTCCACAGCGAACGTGGTGCTGCGCGGCGCTGTCGACGCTCCAGCGGGTGGCGCCGGAGTGGGAGGCTCCCGCGCAGGTGACAGGACCCGCCGCCGTTCCACTCCCGCGACCGACGCGGCTGTGCGCAACGACGTCGACGCCCGCCCATGCGACGCGGTGCGGTGTGGCGCCGGAGTGGGAGGCTCTCGCGCAGGTGACAGGACCCGCC
>JAEUJT010000463.1 GCA_016793525.1 Archangium sp.
GGCCAAGGTGCCTGCAGAGGCCGTCCACCGGTCGAACACCTGGCCCGCGTCTGGCGCGTTCGCCACCACGGTGACGCCAGCGGCCGAGGGGTACGAGCCGCTCCCAGAGCCGCGCACCACCGTCAGCGCGTAGGTCGGCACCGGCTTGTACGTGGCCACCACCGTCGCCGCGGAGGCCGGCATGGTGAAGGTGGTGGAAGCGCTCGTCGCGCTCGCCAGCGTGCCCGCCGTGGCTGTCCACCGGTCGAACAGCTGCCCCGACGGTGGCGCGTTGGCCGCGATGGAGACCGACGCGCCAGACGCGTAGCTCCCGGAGCCCGTGCCCGACGTCACGGTCAGCGCGTAGGTGGTGGGGGGCGCGGCGTTGACGGTGATGGCCACCTCGTCGGTGCTGGTGAGCACCGTGTCGGTCGCGGTGAGGCGCAGCACATAGCTGCCTGCGCTTCCGAAGGTCGCGGTGGCCGTCGTCGTGTTCCCGTTGGCGAAGGTGACGGTGCCGGGGCCGCTCACCTTGCTCCACGACACGGAGAGCGCCGCGGGGATGCTGTCGTCTCCCGCTGTGCCCTGGAGCCCGTAGGTGTTGGGCAGCGTCACGGTGGCGTCGGCGCCCGCATTCACCGTGGGCGCTCCGTTGGTGACCGTGCCGCGGGTGACGGTGACGACGCGGGTCGCGGTGAAGCCGGCCGCGTCGCGCACCGTGAAGGTGATGGTGTTGGTGCCCGCACTCAGCGCGATGGCCGCGCGGAAGGGGCGCATGGCGGTGGTGCCTCCCGAGACGGGCGTGGGCATCGTCGCGGTGCCCGAGCCTCCGGCGCTGTTCACCCACGACACCTGCGTGACGCCCACGTCGTCGATGGCCGTGCCCGCGAAGGTGAGTGAGGCCATGCTGCTGGTGAAGGCCGTGCTCGACGACGGCGTGGTGAGCCACAGCTTCGGCGCCACGGTGTCGACCGCCGCCGAGGCGCTGGGCCGGTACACCGGCGTCAGCGTCAGCGGCACGTCGGGCATCACGAAGTTGGCGCTCGTCGCCTTGGGAATGTCGAGGGCGACGCCTCCCGTGTCCCAGTGGTCGAAGACCTGGCCCGAGGGGGCCGCCGCCGCGTTCACCATGACGCAGCTGCCGGCGGTGAAGGTGTCGACGCGCGGTTTCGGCGCACCCGACATGCGGTTGCACCAGGTTGCCTTGGGCGCACCGTTGAGCTGCACCGACGGGTCTCCCACCGTGCCGCCGTCGACCACCACGCTGCGCGCCACCCGGGCGCCGCTCTGGGTGTACCGCTGCATCCACTCGTAGACGTTACAGCCGGGCCGGGCGTTGCCGTAGATGTCGCTCCAACCGCTATGGCCCTGGCCCGCGGTGAAGGTGCCGCGCGCGGCGGGCACCACCGGCGGAGACAGCGTGTTGAGCGCCAGCACGTGTGAGTCGGCCGAACACGGGTGCACCACGCCGTCGAGGCCGCCGTGGAAGAACCAGATGGGCACGTCGAGCCGGTTCGTCGCGGTGCTGTACGAGCCGCTGTTCCCCGAAATGGACAGCACCGCCGCCACCTTCGCCCGGTTCGACGCGGTGTTGAGGAACTGGTTGAGCCCGATGGCCCCGCAGCTGAGCGCGGTGACGTAGATGCGCTCGGGGTCGACCCGGTAGTTCGCCTTCACGTGGTCGATGAGGGTGCTGATTTCTCCGCTCGTCCAACAGCTCGTGTTCGGCGCGGCGTTGTGCTGCCCAGAGATGACGATGAAGGGGAAGTGCGCCCCGTTCTTGATGTGCACCGGCGGCCCGCCCGAGTTGTTCAGCACCCGGTCGAGGTCGCCCGTCGTGCCGTAGCCGTTCTCGCCGACGCCGTGCATGAAGAGCAGCACCGGGTACGTCGCTGGTGCGCGGTCGTCGTAGTCCTGCGGCAGGTACTCGAGGTACCCGATGGCCACCCCGCCATCGACCCGGGGCCGCTTCACCTGCTGTCCCTGGGTCGCCAGCGCGCTGCCCGCGAGGAGCCACGCGCCAACCGCCACCGTCATGCCGAGCCGCATCGGTCGAGCGTACCGGAGTCGCTCCGTGCGCGGCACTCCCTGCTCGGTGCGCGGCAGGGCCGTCGTGAAGCGCCCGAGCAGCCCGAAGAGCGCGTCGAGGTCGACCGGCTTCTTCAGAAACGCGGCGCACCCGTGCTGCCGCGCCTTGTCGGCCACGCGCACGTCGGCGGTGAGGAGCGCGATGGGCGGCCGCTCCGGAAGCGGGATGGACTCGATAAACTGGGCGCCGGGTGCGTCTTCCAGAAGTCGAGCCCCGCGGGCCCGTTGCTCACCGAGACGATGTCGTAGCCCTCATCGACGAGAATCTCGTGGAGCGCCCCGCGCACGTCGACGTCGTCTTCAGCGTGGTTGTCTGCGGATGTGCGGGGCAGAGGTGGTGTGGTGACGGTGGCTCGCAGCGCCTGAAGTGGGTTGACCCAGCCCGCACATCCAGTCGATGTCGATTTGATTGCGCGCGATTCAATCGCTAACTACAAACACGCCATCACCTCGCTGAACCCCAGGAGCACGCCAATGCAGACCCTCGAAAAGACCCTGTATACCGCCCGCGCCACCGCCTTCGCCGGCCGCGATGGCTCGGTGAAGACCGACGACGGCGCGCTCGACCTGAAGGTCACGCCGCCGAAGTCGATGGGCGGCGCGGGCGGAGCGACCAACCCGGAGCAGCTCTTCGCCGCGGGGTACTCAGCGTGTTTCGGCAGCGCGGTCATGCACGTCGCGCGCATGCAGAAGATCACCACCGGCCCGGTCGCCATCACCGCGCAGGTGAGCCTGGGTCCGGTCGGCCAGGGCTTCGGCCTCGCAGTGGAGCTCGAGGCGAAGATCCCCGAGCTGCCGCGCGACGTGGCGCAGAAGCTCGTCGAGGCGGCGCACCTCGTGTGCCCGTATTCGAACGCGACGCGAGGGAACATCGCCGTTAACCTGACCGTGGCCTGACCATGAACTTCCCCACGCCGACGCTCGATCAGCACCTCTGCTTTGCGCTGTATCGCGCGTCGCGCGCGGTGATTCGTTCCTACGGCCCGCTGCTCAAGCCGCTGGGCCTCACCTACCCGCAGTACCTCGTGATGCTCACGCTGTGGGAAAGCGACGACGTGCAGGTCAAGCAGCTCGGCGCGCGGCTCGAGCTCGACTCCGCCACGCTGACGCCGCTGCTGAAGCGCCTCGAGGCCCAAGGGTTGATCAGCCGGCAGCGCGACGATCGCGATGAGCGCTCGGTGCGGGTGACGCTGACGACCAAGGGCACGGCGCTGAAGGCGAAGACCAAGAAGGTGCCGGCCGAGCTGGCGTGCCTCTGGGGCTTCGACCCAAAAGACGCCGGAGCGGGGCCGCGGCTGCTCGCGCTCCGTGACCAACTCAACCGCCTCACCCAGAGCATCGAAGCGTCGAACGCCGAGCCGTGACGCCGCCCGTCGGGGGCACAGCGCGGTCTCGACGCCCTCGTTCGCGACGAAGAAGACGTCGCCTCCCAGCTCCACGACGCTCGCGCCCGGGTAACTCGAGCCAGCGCCGGGGTTGGCGTCGGCCACGGTGTTCGTGCCGACCTCGGTCCCGTCGGTCACCCACAGCTCCCGCCCGTGCTGGCCGTCGTCGGCCGAGAAGTACACGCGCCCGCCGGAGCTGACGAAGTTACCAGGAGAGCGCACAGGAACAGCGAGAGCCGAAATTCCTTGCACACGGCGCCCCTGGAGTGGGTTTTGTAGCTCGTGGAAAAGGGAACCGAACATCGGGATAGGGCCGCCGTGATCGGCGCTTTGGCTCGCGACGTTGGCGTCGAGCACCGCCTCGCCCGCTTGGAGGCCGAAGCCGAGCGCAGGCGGCTGCTCGCGCTGCGGGCCTTCGTTTCACTCTCGATGCTGTTCATCCTGCTCGTTGCCATCTTCGTGTGGCCCGGCGTGGAGGCACTTCAGGAGAGCGACCCCGAGCCGTATCACCAGAATTGGTTGGCACAGGCGATCGACCGCAGCGAGCCAGAGCTCACGCCCATCGGTGAACGGGTGTTCGTCGTCGGAGTGGTCTGTTGGTGTGTCGGCTTGGTGTTGAAGGCAAAAACGCCGTCGGTGGTATTGCTCGCCACCGGCGTTTTGATGATGGTGGCCGGTATCGTCGCGCTCACCGACATCGCTTGCATCGCCGGCTACTGGACAGGACCCACCGGCTGCGCCTGGGAGTAGGCACATGGATATCAAAGTTGGAGACCTGGTTCAGATCGTGCGGCCGCCGACGACCGCTGAAGCTCTCTCGCCGGCGCAGCAAGAGATCTTCAGCGCGTGCGTGGGCTGGACGCTTCGGGTCGCTGCGGTGGACAGTGACGGCACCTGCGTCGTTCGCCTGGACCAGGAGTGGGCTCACTTTCCCGAGGTCACGCCGTTTGATCTCCACTTCGAGCCGAGCTGCCTCCGCCTCCTGCGCCCCTTTTCTGACGAGCAATGGCACTTCCTCAGCACCAGCCTGAACGGCGACGGGGTGCTTTCCGGAACCATCGACGTCGTCGACGAACAGTTGGTGGTCCGACTCCCGTATGCGCTCCTCGGTGAGCTCACGTGGCCGGAGCCGGTGAGCATGGACAAGGGCAAAGCGCTCTCCGGGACCCCCATTCGCGTCATGATCGCGATGGTGAACCAGACGCGCGGAGAGCTGGTGGTGGCGCCGCTCGAGCTCCCCGCCGAAGACGACGCCGAGCGCGAAGAGTGAGGTGAAGCATGGGAGCCCGCGCGGCATGCGTACCGTCGTGTTCGTGGCTCCAAGACGAAGAGCGTGCCGAACTCGATGGAGGGCCGCACGAGGTTGACGCCGTGGCGCGCACAGCCCGTGCGGCGCGGCCCTGTACCTGAACGACCTCTGGCCTTCGCCTCCAGCCTCGAAGGCGCCGCGCTCGGCCGGTGGACGGCACGTGGGCCCGTCAGCGTTGGAACCGTCGAATGCCCTGCGGTGTTGAGCCGCGCGTGATTCACGCACTGACGTTGAGCTGTGCTCTGCTCACCACGCCCGCCAGCGTCATCCACGCCCCGAATGGCCTGGCTCAGCTGCGGCACGACGTCGTCTTGGCCGCCGAGCGGGTGAAGACCCGCGGCGATCTTCAGCTGCGCGGCGCCGTCTCGAAGATGACCGAGCGCGGAACGAACGAGGCCTATCGCCAATCGTACGAGTTCGACGAGCGCGGCATTCTCCTCAGTCGCGAGGGCACCAGCCCCGGCGGGCCGCGAACGCGCGAGGTGTATTCGTTTACCGATGGTGGCGTGCTCATGACCATCGTCACCGAAGACAGCACCGTTCGACGAGAGACGTTCGACGCGACCGGGGCGCTCGTCTCCGCGCGAGTCCAACATCAACGCGGGGGTTCGACCGACGACCAGGGGTGGACGGAGACCTACCTGGTCAGCCCCGACCGAACCCACGTGTCGATGCGCATCGCCTACGAGACAGACCCGTTGCCGTACGAGGTGATGTCACGCTGGGACACCACCATCACGTACGACGCCGCGGGTCGCGTCGCGAGCGAGCTGGAGACGAACGCGACCAACACCGGCACCCGGTATCGACGACGCCGCACGTGTACGTACGACGGCGATTCCCGGCGCCCGACGACCATCGCCGTTGTCGACCTCGTCGACCCGGGAGAGGGCGTCAATTCGATGCTCAACCTCACGGTGACGAACGAATACGACGCGCTGGGACGCATCGTGCGCTCACAGACGGTCGACCGAACCGTTCGCAACGATGTGTGGTCGCACAGCTCGTGGTTCGCGGCGCGGTACAACGACGCAGGCGACGTCGTGGAGCTCACGGGCTCCGCTGGCCGGCCACCCTCTCGCTTCGAGTACACCTATGACGCCCACGGCAACTGGACGACGATGACGCAGCGGCTCGACGGCGCCGAGAAGACGGTCGTCATGCGACGAACCATCACGTACTTCGGTCAGTAGATGTCGTAGGTGCGGCGGTTGGCTTCGTGCTCCGCCGCGGTTCGGGCGAAGTGCAGCACGCGGTTCTTGTCGTGCAGGTAGTACAGCCACTCGCTCTCGACCGGGCGCAGCGCCGCCAGCAGCGAATCGAGCGTCGGAGCGCCGATGGGCCCAGCCGGCAACCCCGTGCGCAGCCGCGTGTTGTACACGTCGTTCGGGTCTCGCAGCCGCGCGAGAAAAGCCACCCGGTCGTTCCACTCCGCGAGCGAGTAGCGGCTGGTGGCGTCGATGCCGAGCGGCACCTTCTTCGCCAAGCGCCGGTAGATGACGCCGGCGATGGTGGGCCGGTTGGCGGGCGTGGGCTCCTCGCGCTCCAACATCGACGCCACGATCACCAGGTCGTGCAACGAACGGCCGCTCTTCGAAATCTCCTCGGCGTAGGGCTTGGAGAACGCGGCGTGGAACGCGTCGAGCTGCCGCTGAATCAACCGCTGGGGATCGAAGCCGACGGAGGGTACAGCGAAGGTATTGGGCAGCACGTACCCCTCGAGCGTCGGCGCGGAAAACGGGAAGGGAATGGTGTACCGGCTCGGGTCCGACGCGGCGGCCAGGTAGGCCCCCTTCACCATCAACGGAGGCGTCAGCGCCGCCAGCGCCTCGTCGGTGTCGGCCAGCCGCCAACCCTCGAGAATCGTCACCGACACGTCATCGGGGATCGGCGCTCGGCCGAGCTGCTCCAACACCTGCGCCAGCGACATGCCCTGGGTGAGCTGGTGTTTGCCGAACTTGGGCGCCGGAGGGTGCAGCTTCACGTAGAGCTGGGCGCGCGGCAGGTCGCTCAGCAACCCCGCCGCGTTCAACAACTTCGGCACCTTGGAGCCCACCGTGCCCTTGGGGACCTCAAACACCACGTCGTCGTGAATCAGCGGCCCGACGCCAGCCGACTCCACCCACCGCCACCCCAAAAGAGCCGCGGCGCCTGCCAGCACCGCGCCCACCGCCAAAACCATCGCCAGTCGTCGCACGGGCATGGCTTCTACCAGCACTCGGTGCCGGAGTTGACTTCACCCGCGACTCGTCTTGTGCTGAACGGCCGACGCACTCACGCCAACCCGCCGTCTCGAGCGCCCATGCCCCTCGCCATCAAAGACCGCAAGCTGTCGACGCTCTACACCTCGTTCGAGCAACAGCGGGCGAGCAACCCGTCGCTGCGCATCGGCGCCACGCAGGTGCTGCAGATTCTGGCCGAGGTGGCCGACGCGGGCTCGAAAGACGGCGCGAAGCTGCTGGCCGAGCTGAAGAAGCCAGGCCTCACCCGCCCGAAGCAGGTCGAGCTGATCCAAAAAGGCATGACCGCTGAAGAGAAGAAAGATCTCACCGCGATTCTCGATAAGGGCAGCGTGCCGCTCGAGGCCGACGCCAAGGCGTTTCTCCAGGCGGTGCTCGGGCGCGGCGCGGTGCCGCAAGGTCCGGCGCTCCAGCTCTCCGGAGATCAGAAGACCGGCCTCAGCGGCCTCACCAAGCCCGGCGCCACCATCGAGGCCATCAACCTCTCCGCGGCCCCCGGTGGCCGGCTGCACCTCGACGACACGGTGCAGGTGGGCAAGGCCGACGCGTCGGGCACGTTCACGGCGGCCAAGCTCACCGGCGAGCAGGTGATGAAGCAGGGCGACCTGATCCGCCTCCGCGCGCGCTACGCCGACGGTACGACGTCTGACTGGCTGACAGTGGCGGCGACGGGCATCGCCGGGACCGACACGCGCAACGCGGTGGTCGCCATGGCGCGCATCGGGCTCACCGACGCCGGCGCGGGCACCTTGGCGCTGAGCAACACCAACAGCCCTCGGCCGGTCTCCGAGCCCGGCGCGAAGCTGCAGTTCGTCAACAAGCGCACCGGCGAGAAGACGGTCATCACCCTCGACGCCAACGGCACGTTCCCCGCGGGCTCGAAGCTCAAGGGCAAGCCGGGCGACACGTTTTCGGTGGCCGCGAGCGACGGGAAGAACAACGCCACGTTCGCGACCGCCGCCGGCAACCTCACCGTGGCTGGCTCCGCGACGGGCGGAGACCTCGTCGCCGACCCGGTGCTCCACCGCGACGAGATGAACGCCAACGGCACGCCCCAGTTCGCCAAGGCGCGCTTCACCAGCCCGCTCTTCAAAGACGGCGTGTCTCCCGGAGACGTGCGTCAGGGCGCACTGGCCAACTGCTACTTCCCCGGGGCCATCGCGGCCGTCGCGGCGACCAACCCCGAAGTCATTCGCGACATGGTGAAAGACAACGGCAACGGCACGTACACGGTGACGTTCAAGCAGATGGACTGGACGACGCGCACCTACAAGCCGGTGCC
>JAEUJT010000465.1 GCA_016793525.1 Archangium sp.
GTCGGTCACCTGGTACCGGCTGGGAGCGGCTCCGGGACCTGGCGCACGGCAGCTCGACTCCGGTGCGCACGCCGCCACGCACTGGCCCTGCAGGTCGCACCACGGCGCCTCGGGGGCGGGGCACGCCATTCTCCCTGGGACGCAGGCCACACACGCCGCGTGGGTGCGGTCGCAGGCGGGTCGGTCGACCGGGCACGCGGGGAAAAAGGTCGGCGTCTCTCCGCAGAGGCCATCGCTGCACACCGGGCGCGCTGGGTCCTCGCACACCACCTCGGCGCTGCACCGCCGAGCGAACGTAAACGTCGCCGCCGCGTAGGGCTGGGCTTGAACCGGCGTCAGCGTGCGAGTGGGAAACGCGTTCTGCTCGCCGAACCGGCTCGAGACGAAGGTCAGCAGCGCGCCTGCATCGGCGGTCGACAGCGGCAGCGCTGGGGCGCCGAGCGTGGTGTTGATGGAGCGCTCGCTCGGGCCGTAGCCCTCGGCGGTCACCGTGCCGCGAAACCCGGCCGGCAACTCGAGCGGGCAGGGGAGGCGCTTGAAGCGGCTCCCGGCGTCGAGCACCCCTTCACCCGGTTGAAACAGGAGCGCCGTCAGCGGATACCGCCCGTCGCGGTCGTAGAACCGCACCGTCACCGGCAGCCGAAGCCCGTCGCCCAGGTCGTCGAACACGCCCACCTCGGAGATGACGAGCGGCGCCGGGCCCACGTCGAAGTCGAGCCCCAACGTGCCGCTGGCAGTCGTGTTTCCCGCGAGCCCGGCCGGCACCAGGTAGGCGACGGTGTCGGCGCGCGACGAGGCTCCGAGCGCGAGGAGCCCAACGGCGAGCCACCGTTTCATCGTACGCACCGCACGTCGAGCACCGCGGCGTCGCTGCTGGTGGTGGTGCCGTCTTCGAAGCTCACGGTCCACCAGCGCCACGGCGCGGGGGCGTAGGTCGACGCGGTCAGGAAGCGGCTCGCCGGGGTTTCGGGAAACGCGGCCACGTCGATGAGGGGCGGCGCCGGGGCCAGCACATCGACGAGCGTCAAGAGCTCCGCCATCGTCGGCACGCGCCAGCCGGTGAGCCCATCACCCACCGCCGCCTTGCACCACGCGGGCGCTTCAGCCGTGGCGAGCATCGGCGCCGTCTGCCTCAGCCAGCGCAGCCCCGTCACCGTGTCGCGCACGGTCTCCGCCGAGGCCACCAGGGTGGCGCTTCGAGGCCCGTCGGAGGGCACCGGCCACTGCGCCCATTCCGCGTCCACACACGCCTCGGGGGCGGCGCAGGCATCGACGATGGGCTCCGCCCCGCCGCAGACCGAGTTGACGCACGTCACCCCGGTCGCGCAGTCAGCTGATGTTCGACAGAAGAACGGGGTGGTCGCGGTCGACGGCACCTGGGCGCACGCCGCGGCGATGACGAGCCACAGCGCGGAGAGGGGCCGGCGAGTCACGTGGTGGAGTCAAGCGCGGCCCTCGAGCCAGCGCCAGAACCCCGTGCGCGGAGAGCGCTCTAGAACGCCGCTTCGACGCCGACGGTCAGCGCCACGTCGGTCGGCAGGCGCGCCGGAGTCGCTGCGGGAGGCAACGAGTCGTAGTTCACCAGCACCGCCGTCGACAGCGACAGCGACTCGGTGAGGCGGGCGTTCAGCTTGGTGGTGTTGTTGATGAGCAAGCGGCCGGCCACGGGCGCGAGCACGAAGGGAATGAACTCGAGCTCTTCGGAGAAGCGCACGTACTTCGAGAAGGCCCAGCGAAAGGCGAGGGCGGCGCGCGGCGCGAGAATGGCGATGTTCGGGTCGGTCACCGCCGACGGCGTGGGGAAATATTGGAAGCGCGTCTCGTAGCCACCGCGCAGGGCGAGGTCGAGGCGCAGGTACAGCTTCTCCAGCTCGCCTTCTTTCTGGTTGAAGAAGGTCAGGCCGGTGCCCGCCTCGCCGTAGCCGCGGAACTCCACGTTCTTGAGGTGGTCGAACTCCGTGCCGCCGAGCACGAAGATGGAGGCGAAGCCCTCGCCGAAGCTGCGGTCTCCGCGCACCGTGCCCATCGCGCGCCGCGCCGTGACATCTGACGTCGTGCCGGTGACGTTGGCGCTCGGGTTCGACAAGCCGTACGCCGCGTTGGCGCGAATGCCCAAGCCCCACGCTTGCCACTTCTTGTCCGCGGCGCCGGTGGCGGTGACGGTGAGCTGCTGGGAGTTGCCGCTCAAGAAAGCCAGCCCAAAGCCCACGTTGCCGACCCAGGGGTTGCTCGGGAGCGTCGCTGGCGTGGCGGGGGTCGCGTCAGGGTTCGTCTTGGGCGACAGCGCGTTGGCGATGCGCTGTGCGGCCTCGGCGGCCTTCTCGGCGGCGACGGCCGCGCGCTCGGCGGCTTGCACCGTGCGCTCCTCGGCCGACGATGCGGCGACAGGCGCGGCGGGAGGAGCGGCTTCGACAGCGGGTTGGGCGACGAACGACAGCAGGGCGAGCTCGAGAATCATAGGGCCGGCGTGCCTAAGCAACCCCGGTGCGAGGAGCCACTCCTTTTTCGGTGCTAGGCAGGCCAGATGTGTCCAACTGGGTGGGTTCGCAGTGGGCTGCTGATGGTGGTGCTGGCGAGCGCGGCGGTGCGGGCTGAAGGCGCCTCGTCAGCCGATGCCGTGCGCGCGAAGCGCTTCGCCGGAGCCTTCGTTGGCGCGCTCGTGTTCTCCGCGCTCCCGCTCGGCGTCGCCACCGCGGAGGTCGCCACCAACCCCAGCTTCTTCGCGCTCAGCCCCATCGGCAGCGTGCTGATGTTTTCGCTCCCGCTGCTGGTGAGCTTGGGCGGGCTCGTCGGGAACCGCGTCTCCGAGGGCCAGGGCAGCTACCTCGCCGCGCTCGCCGGCTCGATGTTTGCGACGCTGGCGAGCGTGGGCGTGTGGCGTTTGGCGACGCTGGTCACCCAGTCTCGCGCCAGTGCGATGTTGGCCGGGTTGATCAGCGCCATGGTGCTCAACGCGTCGGGCACGGCGCTGGCGTTGATGTGGAGCGACGACAACGACCAACGCCTCCGCGCCACCGGCCTGACCGATGCGAACCCGGGGGCGCGCGGGTGGGCCGTCGTCGGTGTCATGGCCGCCACGGTGGTGGTGGGCGGCGGCTTGACGGCTCTGGTCACGGCCGCGCTGGCTCCCGTGTTCTTCGGCGGCACGAGCGTCGTCGCGGCGGTGCTCGGCGGCGCCCTGGTGTTGGCCATGCCGGTCATCGCGTGGGCCGTTCACAAGCAGCTCGACGGCCGCGGGTCGCTCCTCTCGGCCTACGCGGGGTGGTTGCTCACCGTCGGGCTCACCTGCGTGGTCGGCATCCCCGTGCTGGCCGCCCAGGCCTCCACCTTTGGCTCGAACCCCACCACCAACGCGCTGCGCACCATCGACCTCTACCCGCTCGTCGGCGTGGCCACGTTCGGCGCGCTGCTCGGCCCGCTGTTCGGCCTCGAATGGAGCCACGCCCGCGCGCTCGACGACGACGCCGGGCGCCGCCTCCTCCCCTCGTCGTTCGGCATCGCGCCCACGTCGTCGGGCGTCACCGTGGCGGCCGGCTGGCAGTGGTGACGACCGGCGCCCAGAAGCGCAGCGTCGGCGTCGCCGCGAAGGACCGCCTCGTGCGCTACGGCGAGGCGAGCTTCATCGGCTGACGCGGCGGCGAGAGCGCGGCGACCACGAACCCGCGCAGCGCCTGACGGAGGGCCCGCCGCGAAAGCCCAGGGTGCATCAGGGCACGCCCCAGCAGGCCGTCGAAGAGCGACAACAATACCTCTGCAGCCGCGCGGGCGTCGTACGCCTTCGACATGGTGCCGCGACGCTGGTGCAGCTCGACCGCGTCGACCAACGCCTGGCGAACCAGCTGGTCGTCGCGCCGCAACCGCTTCAACACCCGAGGAGTGCGGCAGGCTTCGGCCAGCACCTCGAAGGTCAACGGCGCGGCGTCGGCTTCGAACGCCTCGTCGACCACCGGCCCGAGCAGCGCCTCGAGCGCCGCAACCCAGTCGTCAGCGGCCGCCAGCGCTTCAATGCGGCGCAGCGAGACGTCTCGGTCGCGCTCGGCGAACTGCGCGATCAGGTCTTCTTTGTTCGCGAAGTATCGATAGAGCAGCCCCATCGACACGCCCGACGCCTTGGCCAGGTCGGCCATGCTGGTCTGATGAAACCCTCGCTCCAAGAAGGCGCGTCGCGCCGCCAAGAGAATCTGGGTTCGTCGTCGCTCGTGAAGTTCGGGGTCGGCGGTGCGCATCGCACCGACATTAAGTGAGCAATCACTCAGTGAATAGTTGCGCGGCCGAGGGGGTGGTCTCTATAAAGTGAACGAACGCTCACTTATAGAGAGGTTGTCATGTCGACATGGCCGATGCTGTTGGAGTGGGCGGCCACGGCGCTCAGTGCGTTGGTGGTGCCGTTGTTGGCGCTCGAGCTCTGGGCGCTCCATCGGCGTGGACAACTCACGGGCCCGGTGGTTCGCGAGCTTCTGGCGTCGGCCAGCCCCGTGGTGCCAACCCTCGCCTTGTCGGGCCTCACCGTCGGCTGGGCGCTGACGGTGTTTCAGTGGGCTCAGCAGGTCAGCCCGTTGCACGTCGCCACCACGCCCTGGAGTGCAGCGGCGGTCGTCGTGCTGGGCGACTTCACGTACTACTGGGAGCACCGCTGCGCCCACCGCGTTCGCGGGTATTGGGCCGTGGCGCACTCTGTGCATCACAGTAGCCCCGACTACAACCAGGCCACGGGGTTGCGGGTGTCGTTCGTCGACGGCTTCATTTCGCCGCTGTTCTACGTGCCCCTGGTGGTACTCGGGTTTGAGCCGCTGTTGGTCGGCGCGGCCATTTTCTTCAACGCCGCCTTTCAGCAGTGGATTCACACCGAGCTGGTGGGCCGGCTGCCCTGGCTCGACGGCTGGCTGAACACGCCGTCGAACCATCGGGTGCACCACGCGTCACAGGCGGCGTAGCTCGACACGAACTACGGCGGCATCTTCATGGTCTGGGACCATCTCTTCGGCACGTACGCCGAGGAGACCGTCGCGCCCCGCTATGGCCTCACCGTGCCCATCGAATCGACTCACCCGTGGGTGGTGCACACGGTCGAGCTGCGTCGACTGCTGGCGTCGCTCCGCGCGGCCCACGGTTGGCGAGAACGCATCGACCTGGTGCTGCGCGGCCCAGAATGGGTGCCCGCTCACGCAAGACCGCGCAGCGACGTGGCGCACCACGCCGGCGGGTGGTCACCAGGCGAGGGGTGACTGCTTCGAGCGCCTGGTGTCGTCCGACGATGCGCCGACAGGGTGACTCCACGTGCACCGTCGCTGCGTGCCCGTACGCGGGAGCACCTCCGTGGAGCCCCGCGGGCGCAACGAGTCGACCCACTTCGTGCGAGGCGGCACCGCACCCGCGGTCGAGTGGTTTGCGTCGCTCGACCGAGCCGGTTACCTCGGTACCCCATGAACGTGACGATTCTCGGTGCCTCGGGCGGGTGCGGCCAGGCGCTGGTCGACCAAGCGGTCGAGCGGGGGCATGTGGTGACGGCGGTGGTGCGCTCGCCGGCCTACCGCGCGCCCGCTGCGGTGCGCACGCTTGTCGGCGACCTCACGTCGGCCGACTTTCTTCGCAGCGCCGTGCGTGGCAGCGACGTGGTGTTCAGCGCCCTCGGCCTGAGAATGCAGGGCATGGCCCCATGGAACCGGCCACCACAGCCCGACTTTCTCGAGCGAAGCACGCCGGCATTGGTGAGCGCCGCGAAGGCTGAAAACGTCACCCGGCTGCTCGCCATCAGCGCCGCCGGCGTCGGAGACTCGTTCGCGCAGATGCCGTCGATTTTTCGCCTGGTCATCAAACACTCCGGGCTCAAACACGTGTACCCCGAGCTCGAGAAGATGGAACGGGTGCTGCTGCAGTCGGGCCTCGACGTGTGCATCTGCCGGCCCACCGGGCTGACCGACGGGCCCCGGCTGAAGCAGGTCGTCGTGTGTCGAACCTTCACCGGCCGCGCGACGATTTCACGCGCCGACGTCGCCTGGTGGATGCTCGAGCAAGCGGCCGCGCCGAGCTTCTCCGAGCGCACGCCCATCATCACCACCACGGGGGCTTGACGCCGCATGCCGGCCTCCGCGAGGTGGCCGGTGGTTGCTCTGGTGTTGGCGGCTGTGCGCGAACGCTCTTCGGCGGCGGAGAAGCCAGGTGCGGTACTGCGGCCAAACACGCCACGTCAACCAAGGCTGGCGTTCGAAACCGTGCATGGCGTTTGCCCAGGCGGGCTGTTTCATTCAGGCTTTCGCCCCAAGGGAGGCCACTGGCATGTCGTCGCCGTTGATCCAGCTCCAGACGCCGCAGCCGTTTTTGCCCACCTGCCAGGCCGACCTCGACGCGCGCGGGTGGGACTCGGTCGACATCGTCATCGTCTCCGGAGACGCCTACGTCGACCACCCCGCCTTTGGGCCCGTGCTCATCGCCCGCTTCCTCGAAGGGCGCGGCTTTCGCGTGGGGCTCATCGCGCAGCCTGACTGGCACTCCGCGGAGCCGTTCAAGGCGCTCGGCAAGCCCAGGCTCTTCTTCGGGGTCGCCGCCGGCAACCTCGACTCGATGCTGAATCGGCTCACCTCGCAGAAGAAAAACCGCAGCGAAGACCAGTACAGCCCCGGCGGTCGCACCGGCTGCCGCCCCGACCGCGCCACCATCGTCTACGCCAACCGCTGCCGCGAGGCGTACCCCGGGGTGCCCATCGTGCTCGGGGGCATCGAGGCCTCGCTGCGCCGCATCGCCCACTACGACTACTGGAGCGACACCGTGCGGCGCTCCATTCTGCTGGACTCGAAGGCCGACCTGCTCGTCTTCGGCATGGGCGAGCGCCCGGTGTGGGAGGTGGCCGACCGGCTCCGCCGCGGCGAGGCTTTTTCCAGCATTCGCGACGTGCGCGGCACGGCGTACCTCATCTCCGACGAGGAGATGCGCCGCCACGAGGCCGACCCCGCGAAGCGCGCGGCCGACAAGAAGACGGTGGTGTTGCCGAGCTACGAAACCGTGGTCGCCGACAAGACCGAGTTCGCGCGCATGTCTCGCGACTTTCAGCTGGAGACGAACCCCGGCAACGCGCGGCCAATCGCGCAGCGGCACGGCTCACGGGGGGTGTACTTCAACCCGCCGGCGAAGCCGCTCGACGACGGCGAGGGCCCTGCCGGCCAGGCCACCGTCGCGATGGACGAGCTGTACGACCTGCCGTTCAACCGTGCGCCGCACCCGATGTACCGGTCGGAGCGCATCCCTGCGTTCGAGACGGTGAAGCACTCCATCGTGCTGATGCGCGGGTGCTTCGGCGGCTGCACCTTCTGCTCGATTACCGAACATGAGGGCCGCGTCATTCAGAGCCGCTCCGAGGCGAGCGTGCTGCGTGAGATTCGAGAGGTGCGCCGCATGGGCGACTTTCGCGGCACCATCACCGACTTGGGCGGGCCCACCGCCAACATGTACAAGTTGGCCTGCAAGTCCGACGAAATTGAATCGAAGTGCCGCAAGCTCTCGTGCGTGCACCCGGGCGTCTGCGAAAATCTTAAGACCGACCACGGGCCGCTCGTGCAGCTCATGAAGTCGGTGCGCAAAGAAGAAGGCGTGAAACACGTCTTCATCGCGTCGGGTGTGCGGTACGACCTGGCCGAGCTCGCGCCCGACTACGTGAAGGAGCTCGCCGCGCACCACACCGGCGGTCAGCTCTCCGTCGCGCCCGAGCACGTCAGCCCGCGGGTGCTCGACAAGATGAAGAAGCCCGGCATCGAGAGCTACGAGCGCTTTCAGACGATGTTCGCGTGTGCGAGCAAAGACGCCGGCAAAGAGCAATACGACATTCCATATTTCATCTCTGGCCACCCCGGTTCGACGCTCGACGACATGGTCGAGCTCGCGGTGTGGCTGAAGCAGACAGGGCGGCGGCCGCGGCAGGTGCAAGACTTCATCCCCACGCCGATGTCGGTGGCGGCTGCGATGTACTTCACCGGCATCGACCCGCTGACGATGGAGCCGGTCTACACGGCGCGCGGGCTCAAGGAGAAACGGCTGCAGAAGGCGCTGCTGCTCTACTGGAACCCCGAACACTGGGACGACGCGCGCGAGGCGCTGCGCCAGGCGAACCGCGACGACCTCATCGGTCGTGGGCCGGCGGCGCTCGTGCCCGATGAAACGTCTGCCGAACGCCAACGCAAGAGCCGCGCTCCCTCCCGATTTTCACGTTGAACCTCGGTGAAACGCCCGCAGCCTGGTCCTTGGGTGGACTGAACAAAATGTCAGTGGTGCGTGGTAGAGCTGCGCCATGGGCGACGGACTGAGTCGAATGGCGATGTGGGGCGTGGTCGATGATCTGGCGGCCGAGGTGTTTCGGCAGACGGCGGCCCTGGCGGCGGAGCAGCCGCTGCGTGGGCTGGTGCGAGAGGCGGCGTTGTCGCTCAGCCGGTGCACCACCCTCGAGCAAGCCCACGCGAAGTTGGCGACGCTGGGGTACCTCTTCCACGCCGCGGCGAGGGCCGAGCTGGTGACGGCCGAGGCGGCTGCCGCGATGCTCGAGCGCATCCTCCACTCCGCGCGCGCGATGCGCCGGCTCGACGAAGAAGACGCCGACGCGGCGGTGTTTGATTGATTCGCTTCCCTCGGAGCACGCCGCTGGGGGAAACTCGCTCGCTTGTGGGCCGTTCGTTCCACCCGGTGATTCGCAGGAGTGCTGCATGACGTTGGTCGCTCGTCACGTGTCGTTGGTGCTCGCGCTGTTGGCGGTGGTTGGTGCTGGCCGAGCCTCGGCGCAGCCGTCGGTGAAGATCCCCGTTGATGCGGGCTGGGCCACCCCGCTGTCGCCCGACGCGGGTGACCCGCGCAAGTTGCTCGACGAGCAAGACACCGCCGGTGACCTCGCTGGTGGCGCCCGCCCGCATGTGACGTCGAACTGGGGTGTCACCGGCGGCGCCCGGCCCATCAGCGCGCAGATCGACCTCCAGCGGCCCCACGTCATCACCCAGGTGTGGATGTACGACTTCAACGGCACGCTGCCCCTCGGCGACGCCGGCTACCAGGTCATCGCCAACCTCAACGATGGTGGCACGACCGTGCTCGCGGAAGATTGGCTGGGCGCTTACCAAACGTGGAAGCAGTGGTCGCACAACCCCGGGGTCACCGCGCGCTTCCTGACGGTGAAGAACCCCGCCAGCACGGTGGGCATGCCCGAGCTCGTCTTCTACGGGTACCCGGTCAACCTCGCGCCGACCATGGTGGCCGTCTCGAATGGCTCGACCCAGAGCGGCACGGCGCTGGTGGTGCCGTTGTCGGCGGCCGACCCGGAGCGCGACCCCGTCGCCTTCAGCTTCGTCGGTACCCAGCCGGCATCCATTCTGGTGGCCACGACGAACAACGGCGTGGCCTCGGGTACGGCCGCCGGCACGGTGACCATCGGCGCGTCGACCCCGGTGGGCACGTACCCCATCACCGTGAGGGCGAGCGCCACCGGTGGCAGCGCCGACCGGTCGTTCACCGTGCAGGTCATCGCCCCGCCGCCGGTCGACGCCGGCACGCCGACTGACGGCGGCACTGGCACGCAGACCGCCATTCCCACGGGCCTCATCCCCGGGAGCACCTGGCAGACCCACCTCGGCTACCAGGAGTACGTGCCCGCCGGGTACAACGCGGGTGACCCGAGCGTGAAGTACCCCATCGTGTTCTTCTTTCACGGCTACGGTGGCCGCGGCACCGGCACGGTGACTGAGCTGGCGAAGCTCACCAACGCCAGCGCCAACATCGCCCCGCCTCGCATGCTGGCGACCGGCGCGCTCCAGCCGATGCTGCCCGAGAAAGCCATCGTGCTCTCCCCGCAGACCAACGACCCGTACTGGTACGGGCACGCCTCTGCGGCGTTCATCAAGTTCGCGCTCACCAAATACGCGTCCAAGGTGAACCCAAGCAAAATCTACCTTACCGGGCTGAGCCTCGGCGGCGGCGGGGTGTGGGACTCCGGCAACGACCTTCCTGGGTCAGTGGCCAACATCGTCTACGTGCGGCAGCAGATAGCCGCCCTGTTGGCGGTGTGCGGGCAGTCGGCCATCACCAACGAAAACGACCCAGCGAAGCACTACCGGCAGCTCCGCGGCATTCCCGTCTGGGCGCACCACGGCACCCTCGACCCCAACACCTCGTCGACGGTTCCCTACGCGCGCACCGTCTTCAAGATGAAGCAGCTCGCGCTCTTCGGCTCGAGCGAGGTGAACCCCGAGACGAACCGCCCC
>JAEUJT010000498.1 GCA_016793525.1 Archangium sp.
ACGGCGACGGCGGGTGGCTCATCGACGAGGTCGAGCCGCTGGCCCAGGTCGGCAATGCGCAATACGACCTGCGCATCACCAGTGCGGGCACGCTCCACGTCGCGTACCAGCTGACCAACGTGGCCAGTGACGCCGGCAGCAGCGACGCGGGGTTCTTCGGTGTGCGCCACGCCCAGCGCGCGAGCGGCGCCTCCTCGTGGACGTACGGGGTCGTCGAGACCAGCGCGGGGCCGGTGTTGGGCAGCGCGCTCGGCCTGGCCGTCGACAGCGCCGGAGAGCCGGCCGTCGCGTACCTGCAGACCGTCGACGCCGATGGCGGCCGCGGGTTGAAGGTGGCGCGGCGCGTGGGTGGCGCGAGCGGTACGTGGGCGAGCGAAAACGTCGGAGACGTCATCACCGCCACCACGGCGAACCTGCCGTCGAACGCCACCAGCCTCGACTTCGGGCCTGGCAACGAGCTCTCCGTGGCGCTCTCGACGCGCGACCCGAGCTACCGGTTGTCGACGTACGTCAAGCCCGTCGGTGGCGCATGGCAGGTGGGCGAGACGATGATCTCGACGGTGCCTGGCCAGTTCCCCACGCTGCGGTACTCGCCGGCCGGCCACCCGTGGCTGACGTACTACTCGACGGACAGCGCGGTGATCCGCCGGCTGACGCCTTCGGCCCCGCTGGTGAAGGCCGTGCACCAGGGCCTCAGCCTCGGTGACTTCTACGCCGGCCGTTACATCTCGATGGCGTTCGACGCCGCGGGCCGCGCGCACTTCATCTACAACACGTCCAACCCGTCGCTGACGCGGACGCTCTACTACGCGCGCCTGGAGTGACAGGCGGGGCTGAGCGCGCGACGGCGCAGGCGCTCGCGGCGACGTGTCTGGCGGTGGGCCTCGCGTTCAGCCCGCTGCTGCACGAGACGTTTCATTTCCCGAAGTGGGCGGCGCTGGTGCTCGGGGCCAGCGTGGTCTCCGCGCGCCTGGTGGTGCAGCGGCGCTCGAAGATGGATCCGCTCGACGCCGCAGCGCTCGCGTGGCTCGCCGTCACCGCGCTGAGCGGCTTCGTCGCGCGTGACGGCGCGTGGATCCGCGGGGAGTCACCTCGGCACGAAGGCGTGGTCGCGGCGGCGGCGTGGGTCGCGCTGTTCTTCGGTGCGAGAGCGGCGGCGAATCAACCACGTGCGGTGTTTCGTGCCGCGGTCTTGGCCGGAGACCTGGCCAGCCTCTACGCGCTCGCGCAGTGGCTGAAGGTGGATCCGCTGACGTGGGACCACGTCGCGACGTTCTCCAACGCGCTCAGGCCCTTCGGTACCTTCGGGCACCCCAACGCGCTGGCGGCGTGGGTCGCCATGGCCCTGCCGCTCCGGCTGTCTGACCTGCGGCAAGGGACGGTCGCCGCCCGCGCGGGAGAGGCGCTTCGGGCGGTGATCAGCTGCGCCGCGCTGGTGTTGACGCTGACGCGGTCAGCGTGGCTCGCCGCGGCGTGCGGCGTCGCGGTGACGGTCGGGTTGCTCACGACCCAACGCTGGGGTGGCATCGGGTCGAATCGCCTTCGCGCGAGGTGGCTCGTGGTGCCCGTGGGAATGGTGGCCATCGGGGTGCTGGTCGCGCCCGCACCAATCCGCGAGCGGCTGAAGAACCCCTTCGTGGCTGGGGCGCGCGGCTACCTCTGGCGAGGAGGCGTCGACGCGTTCGCTGCGCGCCCGTGGCTCGGGTGGGGCGTGGGCAACATCGAGCGCGCATTCACCATCTCGCGGCCCGCCACCGGCTGGGAGACCGAAGGGTGGATCACCCCCGACAGCATGCACGCCGACGCGTTCGACGTGGCGGTGACGCGCGGGCTCGTGGGGCTCGCGGCCGCGGCGACGTTCGCGGCGCTGTTCTGGCGGCGGATCCGCGAGCGCTGGCGTGATTCACCGGAGGCGCGGCTGGCCTTGACGCCGCTCCTCGGCGCGCTCGCGGCGTGGCTCGTCTGCGGCCTCGTCGGGTTCTCGGTGCTCAGCACCGCGACGTTCGCCGCGATTCTCCTCGGCCTCGCGGCCGGGCGGAGCGGCGCGGCGGCTCCGGCGAGTGGCCCACGAAACACCTCGCCACGCCACGCGACCGCGCCGGAGCCCGGTCCGGCACCAACCGCGGCGCGTGGTGTGAGTGTCTCGCGCGTTCGCCTCGCGCTGGCCGCGGTGCTGGTGCTCCTCGGCACCTCCTTCTCGCTTCGGGCGCTGTGGGCCTCGGCGCTCCTCGGTCGCGCGTGGAGGGCATCGAGTGACCCGGAGGTCGTTCGCCTCACCACGCGCGCCGCCGAAATCGACCGTGGGCTCCCGGGCTCGGCCGTGCACCGCGCCCGGCTGCTCACCCGCGCAGGGCAGCTCGACGCCGCCGATGTCGCGTGGGCCGAAGCGCTCTCGGCGCGCCCCGAGCCCTTCGGCTTCCTCGAGCAAGCGCGGATCCGCGCGCGGCGCCCATGTGGTACGGCCGGAGGGCCGTGTGACCCATGGCCCCTCGTGCTGCGTGCGCTGGAGTTGGATCCACGCAACGCGATGGTCTCGGTCAACGCCGTCAACCTCGCGCTCCAGGCGCCGGCGCTTCGAGGGGCGAGTGCGCTGCTCGACGACGCGCTGTCACGCACGCCGCGCTTCGGCCCGCTGCTCGCCCAGCGCGCGTACCTGCTGATCCGCGAGGGAAAGAAGCCCGAGGCGCTCCACCAACTCCGCGCGGCGTTGGCGGCCGACTGGCACTTCGCCGAGTCCCACCGCGGCGATGCCGTGAAAAATCTCGCGCAGCTCGAGGCGCACCGGGCTATCGACGCGGCACCATGAAACTGACGACGCACGCTGTGACCGTGGCGCTGGCGTTGATCGCCACGGGGTGCACCAAGCTCGACGAATCCCTCCTCGCGTGGGTGTCAGCGAAAATCACCGCGGCGAACGGCGGCACGCTGGCGACGGTCGACGGCAAGGTGAAGCTCACCTTCCCTCCGGGCGCGGTGAAGCAAGACACCACCTTTCGTATCGCCGAAGACGTGATGCCCGCCGAGGCCGCCGCCACGCTGGGTGACGTCGAGCGCGCGAACAACGTGTTCCGCATCGAGCCCGAGGTGGAGCTCGACGCCCCGGTGCGCATCAACCTCGACCTGCCACTGGGCGAGACGTCTTTGGTCTTCCCCAATGCGCCAAAGGCGAGCGACCTCACCATCGCGCCTGAAATCCTCGTCCTCCCGAGCAAGCCGGCCACGCCCTCCGAGGCGCCTCCTCCTCCGAAGCCCGCCTACAAAGACTGGTGGGAAATCGAGCAAGAGAAGGCGGCGGAGGCCCAGCGGCGGCTCGACGAATACAACGCCTACGTCGCGCAGCAGGACAAGGCGAAAGAAGACCGCCGCGTCGCGCTGCTCCGGCAAATCGAGCGCACGGGTACGCTCACGCTGGTGCAGCTCCGCGCGGAGCTCTTCGGCGTCGGCGACACCCAGTTCACCTCCAAGCCCGAGGCGGAAGACGCCGACGTCGGCACCACCTTCACTGGCACGCTGTCGCTGACGAACTCGCTGGCGTTCACCACCGAAGGTCAGAAGGTGATGCGCGCGTACCTCGCGGGTCGCCCGGGCGCCGACCAGAAGGCCATCGACGCGTGGAAGGGCTACGTCGCAGCCGAGGTCGACGCCTACGCCCAAGCTTCGGGAGAGGTCGAAGTGGTGAGCCCCGCCAAGCGCTCGTTTTCGGTCCCGGCGGCGGTGAGCGTTCCCCCGAACGCCCCGGTGTTCAACACCGCGAAGCTCGACATTCCCTACCTCTGCAAGTTCCCCGGCGACGGCACCTACGGCGTGAATGTGTATCTGAAGCTCTCCGGGCCCGGCGGCGCGACGCTGCCCGTGCTCGCGATGACCTCGTTCAACTGGGTGGCATTCTGCAACGAGGTGGCCCCCGAGCGCCCGCCGCGCTGCGCCGGCCCCGACTTCCCCGAAGATCGGCAGGAGCGGCTCGAAGACACGCTCATCGTGCTCCGCGACTTCGGCATGGCGACGAACGTCACCGTCACCGCGTGCCCGGTGATTCTCGACACGCCCATCGGCGAGGTCACTTTCCACTCCAATGGCCAGCAGCAGAAGGCGTCTGACGCCACGCAGACCGAGGTCACCGACGTGTTGGCGCTGCGCACGGCGGTCAACCAGTCGACGCTCGACACCGCGGTGAACAACAGCGTCTTCGAGTGCGGCGCGGGCGACGCCGGGTACACCATCTGCGCGTCACCCAAGGGCACCATGTTGGCGGGCGACTACTTCTTCATGGGCCTGACCACCCAAGGCGACATTCCCCTGGCGGATCCGACGAACCAGTACCAATACGCCTTCGTCTTCGACTCCGACGGCGCATCGGTGAACAACTACACACCCATCGCCGCGTACCCGAAGGACTTCTTCAAGGGTTCCGACCGCTGGTACGAGCTGCTGTACCGGCCGTCGATGGGGTGGAGCATCAAGGTGTCTGACCTGCGCAGCGGCACGGCGCAGACCGTCACCAGCCCCGCCCGCGCCATCATTCGCGGCAACAGCCTGATGCTGGTGGTGCCCGCGCTGGAGATGACGTCGCTCACGCCGAGCTACCGGGCCACGGCATTTCGCCACACTGGGGATTTTGGCCTCAGCGCCCCGTTCAATTGGTCGGCGAACGTGTACCCGGCGGTCGACGTGGGGCTCGCTCCGTTCGACAAGCCCTGACGGCGTCCTATGCTGAGCCGGCCGCACGGGGGTTGCGGCACCGACGCACATGGGCACGTTCTGGAAGAACCTCTCGCTGGGTCACAAGCTCTACCTGACGGTCGGGCTGATGGCGTCACTCATCGTGGCCGAGCTGCTGACGCTGCGCTTCGCGATGCGCACCCTGTCGGCGGCGCGCGCGTTCGTCGGCGGTGAGAGCCTCTGGTCGAAGGCCCAGAAGAACGCCGCCATCAACCTGCAGCGCTACGGGCAGACCCGAGACGACGCCGACTTCGACGACTTCTTGCGCGACTTCGAGGTGCCTGAGGGGGACCACCAGGCGCGCATCGAGCTGAGCAAGCCGAGCCCCGACATGGAGGTGGTGCGCCAGGGCTTCCTCCGCGGCGCCATTGCCCCCGACGACATTCAGCCCATCATCGACCTCCTCCGCCGCTTCGGGTGGACCCCGTACGTCGGGCGCGCCATCGCCGCGTGGACCAAAGCCGACGGGCTGCTCGGGGACTTCAAGGCGCGCGGCCTCGCCTACCATCGCGCGGTGCAGGCGCACGACGCCGCGGCCGAGAAGCGGCTGTTGCTCGAAATCAAAGCGCTCAACGAGAGCCTCACCGAGGCCGAGGTCGAGTTCTCCTACGTGCTGGGCGAAGGCTCGCGGGCGCTGGAGGAGATCGTCCTCCTCCTCCTCTACGTGGCGGTGATGATTGTCGAGAGCCTGGGGCTGACCCTGGCCTTCGTCATCAGCCGCTCCATCTCGCGCGGGTTGAACGAGCTGACGGTGGCCGCCGACCACATCGGCCGGGGCGACTTCTCGAAGGTGCCGGTGCCGCGCTCGGGCGACGAAATCGGCCAGCTGGCGCGCTCTCTGGGGCAGATGGGGGCGCTGCTGCAGCGCTCGTATGGCGAGCTCGAGGCGCGGGTGCTCGAGCGCACGGTCGACCTCGCCAGCTCACGCGACCAGCTCGACGTCATCTTGCGCGGCATCACCGACGGCATCACGGTCATCGATGGCCAGGGGCGCTTCGTCTACGTGAATGAGATCGGCGCGCGCATGTGCGGCATGCCCTCGGTCGAGGCCTTCTTGAAGACGCCGCAGTCGGCCTTCTTCAAAGACATGGAGATTCAGAACGAGCACGGCGAGCCGCTGCCGCTGGAGAACCTCCCCTCCCGGCTGGCCTTCAAGGGCGTGGAGAACCCGCCCGAGGTGGTGGTGCGCTACCGCCTCAACGGGGGCGAGGAGCGCTGGTCCATCATCAAGTCCGCGCCGGTGTTCGACGCGTCCCGCAAGGCGACGCTGGTGGTCACCATCTTCAAGGACTTCACCGAGCACAAGCGCTCGCAGGAGGCGCTCAAGTTCCTCGACGAGTGCAGCATCTTGCTCAACGCGTCACTCGACTACACCACCACCCTGCGCTCGCTGGCCCAGATGCTGGTGCCGCGTTTCGCCGACTGGAGCTCGGTCGAAGTGGTCGAAGAGGGCGCGCTGAAGACGGTGGCCATCGCCCACGTCGACCCAGCCAAGGTGAAGCTCGCGTACGAGCTGCAGGCGCGCTGGCCACCCGACCCAAACGCTGCGACCGGCGCCGCCAACGTGCTGCGCACCGGCAAGTCGGAGCTGTACCCCGACATTCCCCCCGAGCTCATCGAGCAGGGGGCGCGCGACGAAGAGCACCTCCGCGTCTCCCGAGCGCTGAACCTGCGCTCGGCGATGGTGGTGCCACTCTCGGCGCGCGGCAAGGTGCTGGGCGCCATCACCATCGTCTGGTCCGACTCCAACCGCCGCTACGCGCCGAGCGACCTGCCGCTGATGGAGGAGCTCGGGCGCCGCGCGGGCATGGCGGTCGACAACGCGCGGCTGTACCGGGAGGCGCAGCACGCCATCAACACCCGCGACGACTTCTTGGCCATGGCCGGGCACGAGCTGAAGACGCCGCTGGCCGCGTTGATGATGAGCGTGCAGAGCCCGCTGCGGGCGGCGAAGAAGGGGCAGCCGATGAACGTCGCCGAGCGGCTGGAGCGCGCGGTGCGCAGCGGCATGCGGCTCGAGCGGCTCATCGACCTCCTGCTCGACGTCTCCACCATCACCGCGGGCAGGCTGCGGCTCGAGCCCGCCACCTTCGACCTGGCGGAGCTGGTGGTCGAGGTGGTGTCGCGCTTCGTCGAAGACACCGAGACCGACGACCGCCGCATCTCTGTGCACGCGGGCGCGCCCCTTGAGGGCACGTGGGACCGCACCCGCATCGACCAGGTCATCAGCAACCTCATCAGCAACGCGGTGAAGTACGGCCAGGGCAAGCCGGTCGAGGTGTCACTCACCACCGACGGAGCCGACGCGGTGGTGCGGGTGGTCGACCACGGCATCGGCATCGCGGTCGAGCAGCAGCAGCGCATCTTCGAGCAGTTCGAGCGCGCGGTTGGCACACACGACTTCGGAGGCTTCGGGTTGGGTTTGTGGATCGCGAAGAAAATCGTCGAGGCCAGCGGAGGCTCCATCGGCGTCGACAGCACCCAGGGCGTCAGCACCACCTTCACCGTGCGCCTGCCGCTCCACGCGCGCGAGCCGCTGAGGGTCGCCAAATGATTCTCCTGGTCGAAGACGACGACGACGTGCGCGTCGCGCTCCACGGGCTGCTGGCCGACGAAGGCTACGAGATCACCTCGGTCAGCAACGGGCAGGCGGGGCTCGACGTGATTCGAGGTGGGTCTCGGCCCGACCTCGTCCTCCTCGACTGGAACATGGTGCCGATGAACGGCGCGAAGTTCATCGAGTCCCTGTCCGCGGCAGAGCGCCCGCCCATCGCGCTGCTGACCGCCGACACGCGGGTGGCCGAAAAGGCGAAGGCGTACGGCTGCGTGGCGTTTCTGAAGAAGCCGGTCGACCTCGATGCGCTGTTCGAGCTCGTCGAGCGCTCTGTCGCGCCCTCCACTACACTCGGGCGGTGATGACGCGACTGTTGGTGGCGGCGCTGTGCGCCTGGAGTGTCTTCGCCTCTCCAGCCATGGCCGGCCAGGGGCAGCAGGTGAAGCGCCCGAGGGTGACCGGCGGCTTCGGCATCGGGTACCTCGAGTACCTGCCGCAAGACTACGACGACCGCGCGCCAGCGACGTACCCGGTGCTCATCTTCATGCACGGCATTGGCGAAAACGGCTTCGGCACCGAAAGCGACCTCGACCGGGTGCTGAACAACTCGGGCGGGCCGCCGGTGCACATCAAAAACGGCGCGCACTTTCCTTTCATCGTCATCTCTGGGCAGCACAACGCCAACCCCAACACCGACTGCTGGTACGCGTCGGAAATCAACGCCCTCGTCGAGCACGTGAAGGTGAGCTACCGGGTCGACCCCAACCGCATCTACCTCTCGGCGCTCAGCTGCGGCGCCATCGGCCTCTGGTCGTTCCTCAACGACTCGGCGCTGCGCACCAAGGCGGCGGCGGTGGTGTCCATCTCGGGCTCGGGCGGCTCCTTCACCAACAGCAACCGACTCGACGTGCCGCTCTGGGTGTTCCACGGCGGCCTCGACGGCGTGGTGCAGGCCTGCGTCGACAATGGCAACGTCAGCGCGCTCAACCGCCTCACGCCGCCGGTGGTGCCCTTCGCGCGCGGCACCTTCATCGCTGGCCAGGGCCACACCGGGTGGAGCGACGTGTACGGCAACTCCCGGCCCGGCTGTAACGTCTACGAGTGGCTGCTGACGCACGCGGTGGGCGCGCCGCGGGTGGCCGTCAGCGTCACGGTCGACGGCGGCACGGTGGGCGACCCGTCGGTGCAGCTCAACGGCGCGCCCAACGCCACCTGGTGCAACACCATGTCGACGCCGCCCGTGTCACGGGTCGATACCTTCACCGCCGGCAGCTGCGTCATCGTCACCGCCGCGCCGCCCGATGCGGGGCTCGTCTTCGACCACTGGGACACCGGGGGCGTGGCCGTCGACATTCCCGCCACCGCGTCGGCGAACTTCGTGATGCCAAGCACCTCGCTCGCGCTGCGCCCGGTGTACAGGCCCAGCAGCGCGCCCTACGTCGACACGACGTGGCCGAAGCTGTGGCTCACGACCCCGTCAGCGGCCTCGTCATTCACCAGCAGCCTGGCCACCCTCACCCTGGCCGGCACCGCCACCGACGACGTGGGCGTGACGCAGGTGACGTGGGTCAACAGCGCCGGAGGCTCGGGCACCGCCGTCGTTCCCTCGGGCACCACCACCATGCGCGCCTTTCGCGCCGCCGTCGCCTTGAGCGCGGGCGTCAACACCATCACCTTCACCGCGCGCGACGCGGCCGGCCACACCTCCACCCGCGTGGTCGCCGTCACCCGCGGCACCGTCGTCAACACTGCTCCTTCGGTGAATGCGGGCGCCAACGGCTCTGTGACGCTGCCCAACACCTACGCGCTGCAGGGCACCGCAAGTGACGATGGGCTGCCGGCGGCGCTGGCTGTGTCGTGGAGCAAACAGAGCGGCCCGGGCACGGTGACGTTCACCAACGGGAACACGCCGACCGCAACGGCCGCCTTCAGCGCCGCGGGCAGCTACACCCTGCGCCTCACCGCAACCGACACCGCGCTCACCAGCGTCGACGACGTGGTCATCACCGTCAACAGCGCGCCGCCCGTCACCTACGCGCTCACCGTCACCTCGGGCACCGGCTCGGGCAGCTACGCCTCGGGCGCCGCAGTGACCGTCGTGGCCAACGCACCGCCGTCGGGCAAGGTGTTCGACCAGTGGACCGCGACCGCGGGCACATTGGCCAGCGCGACGAGCGCGACCACGACCTTCACCATGCCGGCGGCGGCGGCGACCGTCACCGCCACCTACAAAAACGTGCCGACGTATGTGCTGACCGTGGTGCGGGGCAGCGGAGGAGGCGCGTACCCCGCGAGCGCCGGCGTCACCGTGGTGGCCAACACGCCCGATGCGGGGCAACTCTTCGACCGGTGGACCGCGACCGCGGGCACATTGGCCAGCGCGACGAGCGCGACGACGACCTTCACCATGCCGGCCGCTGCGGCGACGGTGACGGCCACCTACAAACCGGTGCCGACGTTTGCGCTGACGGTGGTGCGAGGCAGCGGCTCGGGCGCGTACGCGGCAGGCGCCACCGTGGCGTTGACCGCCGCGGCACCTTCGGCGGGCGAGCGCTTCCGCAACTGGACAGCGTCGGCGGGGGCGGTGGCCAACCCCACGAGCGCGACGTCGTCGTTCACCATGCCCGCGTCGGCCGCGACCGCGACGGCCAACTATGAGCCGCTGCCCACGTATTCGCTGACCGTCACCGGAGGCACCGGCGGAGGCACCTTCCTCGCGGGCGCGACGCCCTCCATCTCGGCCAACGCGCCGCCTTCGGGGAAGCTCTTCGCGCGCTGGACCGGCGATGTGGCGGCGCTGCGCGATGCGCTCGCGGCCTCCACCACCGTCACCATGCCGGCGGCGCCGGTGACCGTCGCGGCGACCTACCAAGACTCGCCGGCGCCCGAGGTGCCGGTGGTGAGCGGCTTCTCGGTGGTCGACACCGAGACCGGAGCACCGCTGGCCGAATTCAACCCGCTGATCGACGGCGCGACGTTGAACGTGGCCAACCTGCCGACCGGGTGGAACGTGCGCGCAAACACGGTGGGCTCGGCGGTGGGGAGCGTGCGCTTCGGCCTCGATGGAGACGCCTCGTACCGCATCGAGAGCGCGGCGCCCTACGCCATTGGCGGGCTGTCGGGCCCCGGGCAATTCGCGGCGTGGACGCTCCCCATTGGCGAGCACACGCTGCAGGCGACGCCGTACACGGCCACCGGCGCGAGCGGAGACGCGGGCGCAACCGTCTCCGTGAGGGTGCATCTCGTCGACGAAGGCGGAGTCGCCGCGTCGCCGAACGCACCGACGGGGTTGGTGGCCACCGCGAACGACTCGAGCTCCATCGCCCTCGACTGGGACGACGCCCTGGAGGCCGATGTGACGAGCTACGCCGTGTTCCGCAGTCTCGAGGTCGGCTTCGAGCCCGGGGAAGGCACGTTGGCGGCCAGCGCAGTCACCGAGAGCCGGTGGCAAGACACGGGGCTCCAACCCGAGACGACGTACGTGTACCGGGTGGTGGCGGTGAACCGCGCGTCGGCGGAGTCGCTCCCTTCTTCAGAGGCCTCCGCGACGACTTTGGCCGCGCCGCCCGCCGAGGTGACGCCACGCCCCTCGCCGACAGAAGCACCCTCGGTGACGACCGTGGTCGGTGGTGTGTCATGCACGTCGGTTGGCCCCGAACTCGCGGGGCTGCTGGCGCTGGCGTGGCTTCGGCGCCGACGTCACTGACCGCAGCCGGCCGCACACCTGCAGTCGCGACTTCCGACGAATGAGAACATTCACAGAGAAGCGGGCCATGCCTCGAGAACCCGACGCCGGTGTGTCGCTGGCTCGTGCCGGTTGACCCCTTGGAGACTGCACCATGAAGACGGTCATCTTTGCGTGTGTCCACAACGCGGGGCGCTCTCAAATGGCGGCGGCCTTCTTCAACGCCGCAGCCCGGCCCGACGCGGCGCGCGCTGTTTCAGCGGGCACCCAGCCCGGCACGCGCGTGCACCCCGAGGTGGTCGAGGTGATGGGTGAGCTGGGCGTCGACCTGTCCAGCGCGACACCGCAGCGGCTGACCGACGACCTGGCCCGGGGCGCCTCGCTGCTCGTCACCATGGGCTGCGGAGAGGCCTGCCCCTACGTGCCTGGCCTGCGCCGCGACGACTGGCCACTCGACGACCCGAAGGGAAAGCCCCTCGACGAGGTACGCCGCATTCGCGACGACATTCGCCGCCGCGTCGAAGACCTCACCCGCGCTCAAGGGTGGCAACGCTGAAGAGGCGCGACGTCAGTCGCTCACGGTGATGCGCACCGCTGGGCTGAGCTCTCCACCGCGCGCCAGCTGAGCGCGAATGACGTGGCTCCCGCGCGTCACTGGCCAGCTCGCCTCGTGCGGGTAGCCAACGCGGGCCACCACCTCGCCGTCGACGAGCCACACCACGTCTTCCGTCGCGGGCTGCACCTCGGCGGAAAGCTGGAGGGTCGAGAACTCCCTCGGGGTGTCGGGGTCGTAGAGGTACCGCGAGGCGGGTGCGGGCGTTCGAATTCGAATGGCGCGTTGGGCCGGAGCGGTCGTGGGGCACAGCGGAGACTCCGCGGTCGGCGCGATGGCGAGCTTCTGCTGCCGGGCCCACGGCGCGTACACCTCGGGCAGCGCCAAGAGCTGCTTCGTCTGCACCACCGACGCTGGACAGCCCGGGCCCGCGCGCAAGCCCGTACGTGCATCGAGCTTCACCGGCGCGTGAAAGGGACACGACTCGTGGGGCTCCGTACCGGGGAGAAACATCTCGGACTTCACGTGAGGGCACCCCGGCCCCGGGCGGCGGCCTGACAGCGCGCAGACTTCGACGTGCACCGCGTCGCGCGGAGCCGCGAAGGCCGCAGTCACCGGCTGCCACGGGCGGTGGCGGGCCATCTCGGTCTCCATGATGCGGTGCACTGCTGGCGCGGCGGCGGTCGCTCCAGAGGCCAGGTGCATGCGCCTCCAGTCGTGGTTGCCCACCCACACCAACACCAGCAGCCGGTCGCTCACCGCCGTGGCCCACGCGTCTCGGTGGCCTTGGCT